>JBJHBB010000408.1:0-3205 GCA_050485265.1 Rhodothermales bacterium
ATCTGCGATTCTGCTGCTCCTCCTGATGATGCTGCTCGGAGGGGTGGCCTTCGTTGTCGCGATCGCCGTTGGCCAGCTTGCCAGGCGCAAGCGAATGAGCCAGGCGCGTGGGCGTGGTCGGTCGTGGGGAGGTCGCGACTACGAACGGATGCGTTCCAAGTACTTCCAGAAGGAGGAGCGCGCGCGTGCCGCACGCTCGCGCGTTCGTCGTCGGACCGATACCTGGACAGCATCCGATCGCGAGCCTGAGCCCGTTGAGTCGGAATCGCCGCTGGAGGCCGTCCACAGGGAGACGCTCCACCTCACGGGTGTCGAGCTCACAGCATTCGTGCTACGCGAGGCGTACAAGCAGCGAATCCGCGAGTATCACCCCGACCGGGTGGCGTTGCTGGGGGTCAAGTTGCGCGTGCTGGCCGAGGAGGAGACAAAGCGGATCAATGAGGCCTACCGTTATCTGCGTGCGCTTGTGGAGCATGAGGTGGATGTCACGGAAGAGTAGGTTGTTTTCCTCGCTGTTGGCTATTCTTGGGATGCACCTTCCTCACCCGTAGCTGATATGGAACCCAACCTCACCCCGCCGACGGCGACCGTTAAGAAAGCCGACCTACTGAAGCGCTTTCTGGCCAAGCTCATCGACGGCATCATCGCGGCCGTCCTGTTCTGGGTCGTCGTCGCAATCATCCCCGGCTTGTTCTTCGCGCAGCTCATGGGCGCCATCGTCGCGGGCGCTTACTGGCTGCTGTCGGATGGACTCGAAGTGGAGTTCATGAAGCACCGATCGCTCGGTAAGAAGCTGATCGGCCTTGACGTCGTGCGCCTGGACGGCGCACCGATGGACATGGAGGCCTCGGCCAGGCGGAACTGGATGTTTGCCATCGGTTACTTCTCCTACCCCTTCCCGGCCTTCATCGGGCTGCTTGTGGCTCTGGCCGGACTGGCCATTTTCGTCTATGAGGTATACAAGGTGGTGACCGAATCCGACGGCCGCCGCTGGGGTGACGAGCTCGCCGCGACGCGCGTCATCGAAGTCTGAGCCTAACCGATCGAGGCGCTTGGTACGGGCCACGGCGGCGGGTTATGTTGCCGCGCCGTGGCCCGTAATTCTTCCCCGATGGCCGACTCCAGCCAAGCGCCCGCACGATTCCTGGCCTCCGCCCGGAAGTACAGACCGCAGACGTTCGGTGACCTCGTTGCCCAGGAGCACGTGGCCACGACGCTCCGGAACGCGCTCGCGCTCGACCGCCTTTCGCACGCTTACTTGTTCAGCGGGCCGCGGGGCGTGGGCAAGACTACCGCGGCTCGCCTGCTGGCCAAGGCCATCAACTGCGAGACGCCGCTGGCGGAGCGCGATGCCGCCGAGCCCTGCCGCACGTGCGGCTCGTGCAAGGCCTTTGAGGAGGGGCGTGACCTCAACGTAATCGAGCTCGACGCGGCGTCGAACAACTCGGTCGACGACATCCGCGACCTCCGCGAGACGGTCCGCATTCCCCCGCAGGGCGGGCGGAAGAAAGTGTACATCCTCGACGAAGTGCACATGCTGTCGACGGCGGCATTCAACGCCTTCCTCAAAACGCTCGAGGAGCCGCCGCCCCACGCACTGTTCATTTTCGCCACGACCGAGCCGCACAAGGTCCTCCCGACGATCCTGTCGCGTTGCCAGCGCTTCGATTTCCGCCGCATCTCGATCGAGGACTCGGTTGAACGCCTGCGCGAGATCGCGAGTGAGGAAGGGGTGACGGCCGACGACGCCTCTCTTCACCTGATTGCACGAAAGGGTGACGGAGCCCTGCGCGACGCATTGTCGCTGTTCGACCAGGCCGTGGCCCTCTGCGGTACGGACCTGCGTATCGACGACCTGGCCGACGCCCTCGGTGTCGTGGATACCGATCTCTACTTCGACTGTGTGGAGCGGATCGGCGAGCGGGACACGGCTGGATTGCTACGGCTCGTCGACGCGGCCGTCCGGCGTGGATACGACCTTGCAGAGTTCATCGAGGGCCTCTCCGAGCATTTCAGGCATCTCTACGTCGCCGTGTCGACGGGCTCGACGGAACTGGTACAAGCAGACGCAGACACCAGAGCGCGCTTCGCCGAGGCGGCCCACGGCCGCACCGAGGCGGACTTGCTGCGCATGATGATGGTCCTCGAGGACACGGAGCGAAATCTCCGCACTAGCCCACTGCCCCGCCTGACCGTCGAGCTCGCTCTACTCAAGCTCGCGCACCTGGAAAGCGCGACAGATCTGCAGGGACTGATCAATCGGCTATCGGGGATTGAGCCTGCCCAAGGCAGTGGCGAACGCTCCACGCCCGCGCCGGCGGCCGAGAAGACTTCCGAGCCCACTCCGAAGTACCGTCCACCTCCGAGTGATGAGCCTCCATCTGGCCCGCACGGCGGTGAACCCCCGGAGCATCGTCCTCCCCCACCGGAACCTCCCCGGCCTTCGCCCTCGTCGGCCCCTCCACAGCCTACTGCGGACCCTACCTCCACCGACGTTTTCGGAGCACCGGCGCTGCAGAAGAAGCGTCGGCCCCGCCCTGGGGGCGGTGACGGGAGCGCCGAGGCGGCAATGATCGTCGAGGCAGCTGTCGAAGAAGAAGACGGTTCTGCGCTGCGCGAAATCCGCAGTGTGTGGCCGCAGCTGGTGGCCAGAGCCGAGGCAGAGAGCCCGCGCATCGCGGGCTACCTCTCGCTCGCGCGCCCCGAAGGCACTCGCGGCCGGCAGGTCAGCGTGGCTGTCCCCCACTCGCTCGCGCGGCAGACGCTCACCGAGGAACAGACCGCCGTATCGTCTTTGCTCAGGGACGTTCTCGGACAAGAGCCGCCAGACCTCACGTTCGTCGTCCGCCTCGAACCGAACGAAACCGCCGCCGAGAGCGACCCGTTTGAAATCATTCGGCGGATGCGGCACGAGCACCCCACCGTTAGACGAATCTTCGACCGCTTCGGTGCAGAGATCGTCTGGACCTGAGCGCCCACCTAACTGATCGAGAAGATGGACCAGCCAAACATGGCCGACCTGTTCGGCCGAATGATGGAGATGCAGCAGAAGATGGCAGAGACGCAGGACGCGCTGGCCGAGAAGACCGTGACGTCCGAGGCCGGCGGCGGCATGGTTCGCGTGACTGCCAATGGTGCAGGCCGGATCGCTGAAATCAAGGTGGAGCGTGAAGTCGTCGACCCGGACGACCTCGAACTCCTGGAG
>JBJHBB010000409.1:0-3194 GCA_050485265.1 Rhodothermales bacterium
ACGCCATGGAGCACAACACCGATCTGGGCAAGCGCCTGCTCGACGAACCGGCCTACGCCGACATCGTCAAGACCTGGATGCTGCGCTATGTCCACCGCCGGGCGGGGGAGCGCCACGAACGACCTGAGCTCGACCTGCACGACTGATCGCAACCGTCACGACGCAGATGCGTCGACGGTGACACCACGAGGCAACGGGGAAGGCATGGGCAGCGAAGTCCGAACAATGAACCTGAAGTACGCCGGAACATGCGTGGGTTGCGGCGTGAGCATCGACAAAGGCGTCAAAGCGCACTATCTGCCGGACGAGAAGGTCGTCCGCTGTATGGACTGCGGACCGGGGAATCCTGCTGTCGGCATCGCTGCTGCGGGGGAATCAGCAGCCCAGGAGTCGCAGCGTCAATACGAGGCGAGTGATGCTGCCGCCTCCAGGGCTGCCGCGTTCGCTGCGGGTGCGAAGGGCGAGCGCATGGTCGCCTCAGAACTCGCGTTGCTGACAGCGGTGGGCTTTCGGGTCGTCCACGACCGTGCGGCCGGTGGGCGGGCGAACCTCGATCATCTGGTCGCCGGGCCGTCCGGCGTGTGGATCGTCAATGCCAAGCATTGGTCGGGCCCGATCGAGATCGCTGACGGGAAGCTGAAGCAGAAGGGCCGAACGCGCAACAAGCAGCTGGAGCGTGCCGCGATGGAACGCGAGCTCGTTCATCGAGCCCTGGAGCTTCGCGGTCTGGATGCGCCCGTGCGATCAGTGTTCGCATTCACGGCTGACACGCCGGAGGCAGCCCGTGAGATAGACGGCGTTCTGGTCGTCGGGGTAGCCGAGTTGTCGGGCGCGATCGAGCAGAGTGACACGGTCCTCGACGCGTTGACGGTTGACCGCATCGCGTCCATTTTGACGTCCGCGTTCCCACCAGCTTCAGCAGCTTCGTTGGGACCGTACGTCGATGAGAGCGAACTGCCTGAGGACCTGCGTGACGACGATCGCTACTACCACGTCAACCCGTAGAGCGCCGGTGACAAGAGCAGGCTCTATGCCCTCCGTGCCGGTACGACACTCGGCTACATCGATCTTGTGGCGCGGGAGATCGAGGTCACCTCTGATCGCGACAACGCACGCAGCAACATGGAGTTCATCGAGTACTGGTTCGCGGCATACGAGACGCCGAAAGACCGTCGTGGTGCGATGGAGCGGACGGTCCTTCGGATCGCAGGTCTCGACAAACGAACGGTGGTGGGCATGCGCCGCAAGGGCCGAGGGTCCGACTTCCTCGATGTCTATCTCGTCGACATCGAAGGTCGCCGACAGCTTGGCACGGTCGACCTGTTGTCGAGCATCGTCGATGCCGAGGACGACGATCTGGAGGCGGTGGTCGCCAAGTCGGGTGCGATCTTTCAGCAACGCGAACGTGACTGACGGAACGTGAAAACGATGCATGGATCAGGGGATTCTGACGAGTCCGTACGTAGCGCACCACTGCGCACGACCCACTCCATATTCCCCGTTTTGCGCGGCCCGTTCGTCGACCTACGCATGGACGAGCCGCGCGGTAACCGCAGCCGAAGCCAGGGGAAGCGCAGGCAACTCCGCATTGTGGATCGCGCATCGAATGGCACCAGCTGTCGCACCCCTCGGGCATGATCGAAGCGTCAATGTGCGGCTGCGGAGGGTTCCGTGCTCGACAACAGAGAGGTCGCTGCCTTCACGTGGCTCTTGCTGGTCACCTTCTGGGCAGTCTCAAGGTCAGATGTCCGAAGTAGCCTCCGTAGTGTCGGCAGGGCTGCCCTCCACCCCAAGATCCTGGCTTCGTTGGTCGGACTGTGGCTATGGAGCGCAGGCTTGGTCGTGGGTGGTTACCGCCTCGGCATTTGGTCACCGAATCTCATCAAGGACACATTGATCTGGGTTCTGGGGCCAGGAGTTGCTCTGCTCTTCGGGCTCGCCGACTTCAGAGGTGATCACCACTTCTTTCGAAGGGCAGCAGTCGCCACGATCAGGCTGAGTGTTGTTCTTGCCTTCTTCCTGAACTTCTATGTGTTCCCGCTTCTCCTCGAGTTTCTCCTGCAGCCCCTCATCGCAGGCCTCGTCATTCTGTCTGTGGTTGCTGAGAGACAGCCCGAGCATCGTCGCGCAAAGAACCTGGTGGACGGCGCCCTTGGCATGCTGGGCCTTGCATTGCTGACGTTCGCGGGCTATCGAGCACTTCGAGAGCCGGGGTCATTGGCCAACTGGGAGACCACGCGACAGTTCTTGTTGCCCGTCTGGCTCACACTCGGTTCATTGCCATTCGTGTTCGTGGTTTCTGTCATGACGAGTTACGAAGAAGCATTCGCGCAACTGCGTATTGCCTCACCACGCACTGGCAGCCGGTGGCGAGCCAAGCTGGCTCTGGCGGTGAAGTTGCACCTTCGTATCAAGCACGTTCTAGCGTTCGGCGGCTACTGGGCGAATCAAGCGGCGAAGGCGGAGTCGATCGGAGCGGCCTTCAGGGTCATCAACCGGTTCATGCAAGATCGCGCAGAGGCCGCTCGTCAGGAAGAGGAGAGAGTTCGTCGGCTTGAAAGTTGCGCCGGAGTCGAGGGAACCAACGAGTTCGGCCGAGAGTTCGACCAGAGAGAGTTCGAAGAGACACGACGTGCCCTGCAGGCTCTGGCCACGGCGCAGATGGGCTGGCACCGCAACCGCGGCGGTCGCTACCGCCCGGAGCTGCTAGGCATCCTGGCCACACGCTTCGACCGAGAAGGGCTTCCGTCCGATCACGGCATCCGTCTACGAGTGTCCGACGATGGCCAGAAGTGGTTCGCATGGCGGCGAACCGTTACGGGTCGGTGCTTTGCAGTTGGCGCAGCGGATCCACCCCCGGACCAGTGGCTATTCGACGGAGCTGAACCCCCCGGAGGATTCCCGGGCGAGGACCCCTCTTGGGATGAGCGCCGGGACGGCGACGTCGCGCCCAACTGGTAGCGCTTCGCTGGGGTTGGGTGGCCGACTCTCATCGCAGCTATGCGCGTGCTTCCCTGGATGGCCACCGAGCCCGTAGTCACGGGTATGGCGCCGCTGGCGCATCACGCACCAAGCGATGAGCTACGAGATCCGGGTGAGACAAGCGAGTCACCAATAGTCTCGAGGGCGAGCGACGGCGAGAGAGTGACGTGGGCGACGTGACTTCGGCCTTTACCCAGGCGTTGTCGCTGTCT
>JBJHBB010000410.1:0-3185 GCA_050485265.1 Rhodothermales bacterium
GGCTGATGAAGCCGAAGCCCTTCTCGGTGTTGAACCACTTCACTGTTCCTGTGGTACGCATACCTGGTACTTGTTGTCGACTCTCGAGGTGCGGTATGTCCGTACCAACCGATAGCCAGATGTTGCGTGGGTCGAGCGCCCCCACGTATGGCGATCGCGAAAATGAGAAAGGACCCAGACTACGCGTCCAGGTCCTTCAAGCACTGGCTCCGGCAACCGGCCGGAGATTTTCGCGACAGACTAAGATATGCAAAGCTCACCATTGATGCGAGTGCGCGCCCAAACTTCATTTCGCGGTCTCACGGGGGGACCAGCATCTTTGCGCGCCATCTGCCGTAGGCGGGGTTCACTCACCCGTTGACAATGATAGTGCCTTACATCCCCGTCGCGTCGGAGTCATCCGCTTCTCCATCCGGCGGCCTCGTGCTTGAGGTTGATCTGGATGTGTTCACGGGCCTGATCAAGCAGAATGAGAAGCCGGTGGTGCTGGAGCATCACGCCGGTTTTCCCAAGACCTATCGCTACTACGTGCGTTTGGGCGAATTCTACTTTCTCTATCGAAATCGGGAGCGGCAGAATTTCGCTGCGCACGCGAACATCCTTCCTGTGAAGGGCATTTTCGCTGGACCGGGCTCAGTGGTCTGATTCGGGCGACGACCAGGCCTATCGGAACGCCGCCCGAATCAGGTGGCTATCACGCAACCGCAGCTGCTTCGGGGTTGATCAGGGTCTCAGCCAGCCTGGTGAGTTTCTCGTCGGCCGCCTTCTCCTCATTGAGGATTTCTTCGAGGATGCGGGCGTCATCGTCACGGCCCAGCGTTTTGGCGAAGGAGCGAACCGTTCCGTAGCCCGCTATTTCGTAGTGCTCGGCGCGCTGAGCCGCAGCGATGATGGCGGCATCTCGGACGACCGGGTCGTCGGGCTCTTCGAGGGCCTCCTTGCCTTCCTCGACGATGCCTTCCATTGCCGCGCAGCGCTCACCGACGGGACTGTAGTCGAGCCCCTCGAAAATCCTCTCGAGCCGCTCGACCTGGTGCTGGGTCTCACCGATGTGCTCCTCGATCGTCTGTCGGAGTTGATCGTGCTCGGCGTTACTGGCCATCTTCGGCATGGCCTTCAGAAGCTGCTTTTCGGCGTTGTAGAGGTCCTTGAGTTGGTGGACGTACAGTTTCTTTAGAGAGTCGACTTTCATGGCTGAAGGGAGATGGGATGAGAGGTGTGACGTCAGTCGCGAGATCGATTGCCTCGCCTTCGATAAACGGGAGCCGAGCGCGGGAGGTTGCCATCTAACGTTGAATCAGGGATGGCCCGATGGTCTCGTATCGGAGACACCCCACTGGGCGGTCGGGCATTGGTCCCCAGCTACCGGCTTACGTCCACAACCACGCGTTGAGGGTCTGTCAGAGTGGATACCGCGTAGGGTGCCTCCGCCGATAAGCCGAACGCCCATGTGACGCCGCCGTGGTGATCGCAGGTCATCCTCGCTTCGCGAATCAGGTCCTGCACCGGCTCAAGATGATCGATCTCGAGCGTAGACACTCGCTGCTCGTCCTCGAATCGGTGTGCCGCCGCCGGCGAGAAGCTTACTTCAAGGACCGCGGATCCCTCTAATTCGACGGGATAACCCGAACCGCATTCTGTGGCTTGTGAGGAGTAGCGGATCAAATGCCCCGTTTCGCTCTCGTCGCCAAAGTCGAATACGATGCGCTCATATCCGTTTCGGGCGGCGATGCGCACGTCCTCGAGGACCACATTGCCAGTTCGTTCAACGACATGCTCCGTAGTTGCGGTCGTGCCCTCAGACGGGGCATCGTGGTCACGTTCGGGATCGTCAGCGTCTGGTTGCTCGCCGACAACGACCGTATCCGGGGTCGACGGCGCGGGCGTCGTGCCGTTGCTCTGGGGTTGGCACGCTGTCAGGACCGACACTGAGGCGAAGAGAACTGCAATTGTCGAGAAGCGGATGACAGACATGTACTTAAGCGAGAGAGTTACACTTTGGAGAGAGCAGATACGATCGCCCGCCCTCGCATGGTCCGCGGAACGCGAGAGCGTGGGTGATGCGATATCATAGCCGGTGGGGAGGATTCCAGCCTAAATCGTTGTCGGCTGATGTTTACAAGCGCTGCCTCGCGGGTATGAAGGAAACCGCTTCTTGCGCTGGCCCGCCGCTCGGTGCCACGATTCAGCTCGCGGCGCTCGCGCCCACCAAGCCCCCATCGACATGCGCCTCGTCATTCTTACTCTGATCCTCGTCTTCCTGTCATGTGACGTCCTGGCGCAATCTTGGTCTCTGAGAATTGATGAGGGACCTACTGACAACGCGTACGACGTAGCCGCGATGGACGACGGGGGCTTCGTGGCGGTTGGCTACACGTCTGGACCCACTTCGTCGTTGGATGTTCTCGCGATCCGTGTCGACGCCGGTGGTGATGTCATTTGGTCGCGCAGGGTCGAGCGAAGCGCTTACACTGAGCGTGCCTATCGCGTGCTCCCGCTGTCTGACGGTGATGTTTTGATAGTGGCCCTGGCCTACTTCACAGCGCCGAGCATCGGGAATCGGCCCTGGTTGATTCGATTGGACGCAGACGGGAACAAGGTCTTTGATTCTGGTGACAACCTCAGCCTCGATCTACCGATCTCGCAAGGCGTCCTCGCCGCGACGATGCGTTCGGATGGGCTGGTGGCCGTTGCCGGTAACACGCCTCTGAATTCGCCTGGAGGAGCGCTGCCATGGGTTGCGGTCGTCGACCCTGACGAAGGCACGCTTGAAGGCCTGACATTTCTCACCTCGCTCGAACCCTCACCTTACGGCGGTACACACGTCAGTTCGCTTCTGGCCGGGCCAGATGGCGGTGTCGTGGTTGGTGGCCAGGCTGGATTCGGGGGTTCGCAGCGCGCCTATCTGTGGGCGCTCGATTCGAGCAGCGACTCTCTTTGGGCGCAGGTGTACCAGCAGGAGGGTCTACGGACTCTTCGCGCGGTCGCGGAAGCGCAAGACGGGGGATTCTTTATTGCGGGCTGCGATGCGCCCAATTGTAACACTGCGATGGTTGTGCGCACGGATGCCTCTGGTGGTAGCGTGTGGACAGAGCTCTACGACAACGACGCCGTGAGTAGCGCGGTCGACATCGCCGCCGTCGAAGACGACATGGTCATGTTCATCAGGTCGAGCGTCGCCGCCG
>JBJHBB010000411.1:0-3184 GCA_050485265.1 Rhodothermales bacterium
GTGGTGGCCGATGCGCTCGCCCGCCTCGGTCGGGTTGCCGCTCCGCCGGTGCACGCCGGGGTGCGCATCGGTCGGGGGCAACGCACGACGGTGCGGGCCGGTGTCGGCCCCGACGGACGTGGCGGTCTCCGCAGGCGTCGCTCCTGCGACGCGATCTCGATGCGAGGGTTCAGGT
Source organism: Rhodothermales bacterium (assembly GCA_050485265.1). Taxonomy (GTDB): domain Bacteria; phylum Bacteroidota; class Rhodothermia; order Rhodothermales; family JANQRZ01; genus JBJHBB01. The sequence continues at coordinate 176 of JBJHBB010000411.1, forward strand.
GCGGAGTGCCTGGGGTCGGGATTGGTCGACACGACGTTCGAGGCAAGAGGGCGGCGACGCGTGGCCCGAAGACGGGCGCGGCGTAAGATTACAAATCACCGCAATTAGCAACAGGCCTCAATTCCGTGTGGCCGTGTGGGGCGTTTCCCCACAGCCCGGCAACTCAGGCCTCAGCCGGCCATCGACAGGGCGAGCTGCACGAAGTCCTCCGGCGTCAGCTCCTCGGCGCGAAGCGAGGCATATTGCTCCGGCACGACGGCGTTTCGCTGTGCAGCCAACTTCGAAAGACTATTGCGCAGGGTCTTCCGTCGCTGGTTGAAGGCTCCGCGTACCACCCCACGCAACAACTCGGGATCGATCTCGGGCGCCGATGACGTGAAGTCAAGCTCGACCACCGCACTCTCCACCTCCGGTCGCGGAAAGAAGACGTTCCTGCCGACGGTAAACAGCAGACGCGGCGAGCTCCAGAGTTGCGTCTGAACGCTCATGATCCCATACGCCTTCGTGCTCGGCGCGGCCACGAGGCGCTGAGCAACCTCTTTCTGCATCATCACCACGGCCTTCCTGAGGTGGTGGCGCGCGTCGAGGAGGTCAAACAGAATTGGTGAGGTGATGTTGTAGGGCAGGTTGCCAATCACCCACAGCGGCTCGCCGAACCGGATTCTGAGTTCTTCCCAGTCAATTTCCAGTACATCCTGATGGACCACATCCAGTTGCGGGATCGTATTCCGGAGGTGTTCCACTGCTCGCTGATCGACCTCGATGGCCAGCAAATGGGGATAGCGCGCGACGAGCATCTCCGTCATCGCGCCCGTGCCTGGGCCGACCTCTATGACGGGCGCTTCAGGAGGCGCCCCGAGTGCGTCGACGATCTTGCGGATCGTATTTGGATCGCGCAAGAAGTGCTGGCCGAGAGATTTCTTCGGGTGGATCGACACCGGCCTGAGCTCGATTACTTGACCCGCGCGAAATGCGTCCTGGTCATCCTCTAAGCCTCTTCCGTCGGTTGCGGACGTAGTCCTCAAACAGAAAACCTCCCAACTCGTCGAGCGAGGCGTAGTACGCCCGACCGTGATTGGTCTCGGTGAGTTGGCGTACGAACTGCTGCAAGTAGGGATCGCGAGCAATCATGAACGTCGTGATGGTGATCCCCTCCCGTCGACAGATCGCTGCCTCGTCGAGCACCTTGTTCACAATCTTGCGATCCAGGCCAAAGGCGTTCTTGTAAAGCCGACCGTACTCGAAGTGGCAAGACGGCTTTCCATCGGTGATCATGAAGACCTGCTTGTTGCGGTTCTTCCGACGGCGCAGAATCTGGCGAGCCCGTTCTAGTCCCGCGCGGGTGTTGGTATGGAAGGGTCCGACGTTGAGGTATGGCAGATCCTTGATCTCCACCTCCCAGGCCTCGTTGCCGAAGGCCACGATGTCGAGTGTGTCCTTCGGATACCGCGTGGTGATGAGCTCGGCGAGCGCCATCGCCGTCTTGCGCGCCGGCGTAATGCGATCCTCGCCGTAAAGGACCATCGAGTGGCTGAGGTCGATCATTAGGACCGTTGCGGAAGCAGAGTGATGATCGGTCTCGTAGACCTGCAGGTCGTCTTGATGGAGCCTCACGTCCCCGATTCCGGCGCGCCGGAAAGCGTTCGACAATGTCCCCGTGACGTCGAGCTGGTGGAGGTCGTCGCCGTACTGGTACGGCCGCGTTTCCGGTTGGCGCTCGTCGCCGGCTCCGGCGTGCGGCGTGCGATGGCCGCCTCGCCGACTCTTTCGCAACTGGGAGAATATCTCTTCGAGTGATCGCTCGCGGAGAGCACGCTCGGCGCGAGCCGTGAGCGTGAACGGGCCAGAGGGGTCCTCCTGGTCGAGGTAGCCGCGGTTCTTGAGCTCCTCGATGAAGTCCCCGATACCCATCTGGTCATTGGTGACACCGTACCGCTCGTCGATCTGCGTGAGCCAGTTCAGCGCCTCCCCGACGTCACCGCCTGTGTGGTAGAGGAGCTGCTGGAAGAGGTCCAGTAGTTTCTCGAAGGTGGAGCCACCCTTACCATGATGGCCCTCGACCCACTCAGTGTAACGGAACGTCATCTTAGGCCGGGATGGGGCCAGCTATCACCAACTAGCCGCGTTGATGATCCGCGACTACATGCCGGCCGACGCCGTGTAAGGACGAGCCAGATAGCGTCGTGCGCGATCGTGCGAATTCGCAAAGTCGCGCATCGCGAGGACCTCGCGATAACGCCGCTCGGCAAGGGCGCGTTCGCCGCGAGCGTCGTGCAGCATCCCCTGTCGGAGGCGACCGAGAATAACGAATGCACTTCCGTCCGGCCGCTGGTCAGAGAGCCGCTCCAGCCGGGTGAGGAGCGCGAGCGCTTGACCGTGGTTTCCTCGCCGGTACTCGATCTGCGAGAGGTAGTAAAGCGCCTGCTCGGCCGCAGCCGTGTTGTAGCCGGTTCGACCCTGTCCAAAGCCGCGCATCACCGCGCGAAACACCTGCTCGGACTCCTCCCACCGGCCGAAGCGCCAGTAGACCCGGCCCTCTAGCGTGTGGAAAAACGCATTGTTGGGATACTCTTCCCTGAGCCAGGAGATGAACTGTCGGCTCTTGACGTAGTCCGGCTCGAAGAGGTAATAGATCTGGAGGAGGAAGTAGGCTGCCTCCGCCTGCAGATAGGTGCCGTCGCGGAAGGTACGGTGGAGTTGCTGCAGCCCACGCGACTTCGACCCTGACGGAAACATGGCTGCCAGTGGTCGCGCCCAGGGGTACCGCTCGGGCGCTGCGGCAGCGAAGTAGTCGTAGATCCCGCGGCCGAAGGCATAGTCGGCATTCCGCGGATTGTCGTCCGCCACTCCGATCACATAGTCCATCGCGCGCAGCCCATCGCGCGCAGCCGGCAGGAAGGCCCGGCGGTTGGCCCGATGGCGGCCACGAAATCCGAGTGCCGCCCCCTTGAAAAACCGTGCATCAACGTTGCGACGATCTCGCCTGAGGACTCTATCCGACCTGCGGAT
>JBJHBB010000412.1:0-3174 GCA_050485265.1 Rhodothermales bacterium
CGAGTGGGCAACGCAATCGCATGCACGGCGATGCGATTAGTCTGGGGCGTGCGATACACCGACCTCGGTCCCTTCCGCGCCATTCGAACCGATGCGCTCGAGGCGCTCGGCATGCAGGACCGCAACTACGGCTGGACGATCGAGATGCAGATCAAGGCGGCCAGGGCCGGGCTTCGCGTTGCGGAGATTCCTGCTGCCTACCGTCGCAGGATCGGAAAGTCGAAGATCACTGGCACGGTTGCGGGCACCCTTGGCGCTTCTGCCAAGATCCTCTGGACTCTGGCCCGGCACTCTGTGAGGCCTGAGGGGTAACGTACATTGTGGTCACCCCCACGTCCGGTACGTTGCCTACTGGAAGCGCTTCCACTCTACTTTGTGCCGGCCCGTCACCTGTACTGATTATCCCTACCCACATCGAGATGCAGCACAAGATCTGGTTCAACGGTGAGCTCGTCCCCTACGAGGACGCAACGATTCATGTCCTGTCGCACGTCGTCCATTACGGCTCGTCTGTCTTCGAGGGAATTAGGTGTTACGAGACCGATAGCGGCCCGGCCGTCTTCCGGCTTCGTGAGCACATGCAGCGCCTCATCGATTCGGCCAAGATCCACCGGATGGAAATCGAGTATGACCTCGACCAGCTTTGCGACGCAGTGGTCGAGACGATCGCGGACAGTGGCCTGAACTCCTGCTACATCCGGCCAGTCGTGTTCCGGGGAATGGGGAGAATGGGCGTCAATCCGCTGCACAACAAGGTGGAGACGGTGATCGCCGTGTGGGATTGGGGCCGCTACCTGGGCAACGAGGCGCTCGAGCAGGGCGTCGACGTCCAGGTGTCCTCGTGGAGTCGCAATGCGCCTAACACCACGCCCAGCCTTGCGAAGGCGGGCGCGAACTACCTCAACGCCAGCCTCATCAAAATGGAGGCGGTGCTGAACGGTTACTCGGAGGGCATCGCCCTCTCGATAGACGGCCTACTGTCCGAGGGATCCGGCGAGAACCTGTTCATCGTGCGTGGCGACAAGATCTACACCCCGCCTGTCGGCCTGTCGGTCCTGCCGGGGATCACGCGTGACAGCATCGTGACGCTGGCTCGTGAGCGCGGCTACTCGGTTGAGGAGAAGCTCATCCCCCGCGAGGCGCTCTACATCGCCGATGAACTCTTCTTTACGGGGACGGCCGCAGAGGTCACCCCGATCCGCTCGGTCGACAAGATCAAGGTTGGCTCCGGGCGCCGCGGTCCCATCACCGAGGAACTGCAGGCGGCCTACCTGGATGCCGTGCACGGCCGCGGAGAGCACAGCGAGTGGCTCACCCCGGTCGGCCGCGAGGAAATCGAGACCGAGGCCCCGGCAACCGAAGTGACGGCCTGATCAGTCGTCGCCGCATCCCGAGGGTCGGTGCTCTGCACCGGCCCTCAGTCTTTCGAGTAGGCTGGAGAGGTGCCGCTGGTCCTCCTCGGCAAGCCCGCCGAGCAGACGCGTGGTGACGTTCTCGATCGGTTCCTGAAGGCGATCGAGGCGTTCGAGTCCCTTCTGTGTGATGCCCACCTCAACCACTCGGCGGTCGTGCTCGGCTCGCTGACGCTCGATCAGGCCGACCCGCTGCAGGCGATCGAGCAGCCTGGTGACGTCCGGAGTGCGATCGATCAGCCGGCTGCCGATGTAGGAGCACGGGACCGGCTCCGGATGGGCTCCCCGCAGGATGCGCAGCACGTTGTACTGCGCAAGAGTCAGATCCTGCTCGGCCATTGTTTCGGCCAGCGCGGAAGTGATCCAGGAGTGCGTGACCATCACGTTCAGCATCGCCTCGTGCGCGGGTGAGGCGAAACGGTCCTGTTTGATCAGTTCGGCGAGCGAGGCCACGGCGAGCAACTGGGTTCGCGCGTGGAAGCGCACTCAGCGTCGTTTGTTCCGACAATCAATTATCCGCAGCGTCGGCGCGCAACACAAATCCGAAGGCTGAGCCCTCACCAACCCGGCTCTCTACGTGAAGGCGCGCGTCGTGGGCCTCGAGGATGTGTTTCACGATGGCCAGGCCTAGGCCGGTGCCGCCCTGCTGCCGGCTGCGGCTGCGATCCACGCGATAGAACCGCTCCGTAATTCGCGGAATGGCTTCAGGCGGAATGCCGATGCCGTCATCGGCCACCTCGACGTTCACGGCGGCTCCCTTCTCGTCGCGAATCACGTGTGCCGAGATCTCCACGCGGCCACCTTCGTTCGAGTACTTGATGGCATTGTCCACCAGGTTGGAAAGGACCTGTCGGAGCAGTTCCCGGTCCCCGACCACGTGGGGAAGGTCTGGGGGGATGGACGCACGAAGCGTGACCCGCTTCGGCTCAGCGATGGGTTCCAATGCATCGAGCACCTCAACGGCTAGCGCGCGGATGGCCAGTGGTCGCAACTGGACGGCGGTTTCCCCCGATTCCAGACGCGAGATCGCTATCAGATCTTGCGAGAGTTGCTGCAGCCGGTGGGCGTTGCGGAGAATCTTCTCGGCGAAGCGCCGATTGACTTTCGGGTCTTCGAGCGCACCCGCCAGCAACTGCTCGGCGAAGCCGCCGATCACGAAGATGGGCGTCTTCAATTCATGGGACACGTTGCCCACGAAGTCGCGACGGTAGTGCTCGAGCTTTTCGAGGCGCTCGATCTCCTGCTGGAGCACGCGGCCTGCCTGGTAGACCTGCCACAGCATCTCGTCGAGCTCGTCGTCTCGCCGCTCGACCTGGACGCTCGAGAGTCGATCGAACTTGCGCTTTCGCGCTTCCCGAAGCGTGGCCTGCGCAAGCGTGAGCCGGTTGGTCACCACATTTCGAACGGTGGCATACACGGAAAGACCAGTTACCAGGCCGGCTATCAGCCCTATCCAGAGCGTAGTGTTGCCGGTGAACAGCAGGAGTAGAGCCGTCACCAGCGCGGCGGCGGCAGCTGGCGGGGCGGCCGTCCGAAGGGCGAGGCGACTCAGACGAGTACGCCTCGAAAGTCCTTGTGCGTCAACTGGTGGCATCGCCTGGTGGGTCGCTCGAGAGAATACACCCACCGTCGTCGATGCCGTTTAGAGCGCTTCGTTGAGTTTGTAACCCACGCCTTTGACGGTGTGGATGTACTCCGATCCCAGCTTCTCCCGGATCTTGCGCACGTGAACGTCGACGGTGCGGTCGACCACGTAGACGTC
>JBJHBB010000413.1:0-3172 GCA_050485265.1 Rhodothermales bacterium
GCTATGAGCAGGACGATGGCGGGTAGCTGTGCTCGGTGCATCGGAGCTGGTGTGCATATGTGGTACGAACGCTAAGCATACGCCAAGGGGCGTGATGGAGAGCGACTGCGATCCGGCGATTGCTTCCGATAGCTTTGAGCAGATTTCCAACCACTATGACCAGTCGACGCGTATAACAGTCTGGGTTGGTAGGCCATGTGCCCGGTGACCGCATCATGGCTCGCCGTCGGCCGGCCGTATCTTCGGCCCTCCAGCGAAAGCACGCTGGATTACTCGCCCCGGCCGCTGCGACCCTCCGCATGACCGCACGCACCCTCGACCGGCTCGTCGCTGTCGGTCTCTTTCTGTTCGCGCTGGTACTGTACCTACTGACCGTCGCCCCGACGGCGTCCTTCTGGGACCCCGGTGAGCGCATTGCGGCCGCGTACGGATTGCAGATCCCCCACCCGCCGGGGGCGCCTCTCTACATGCTGATCGGGCGTGTGTTCTCGATGTTCGCACCGGTCTCACAGGTCGCTCTGGCGGTGAACCTCGTGAGCGTCGTCGCCAGCGCGTTCACGGTGCTGTTGACGTTTCTCATCATTCGGAGGCTTGCGGCCGAGTGGAAAGGCCCGCGCGCGACCTGGTCCCCGGCCGATCGCCTGTCGGTTCAGGGTGGCGCGCTCGTCGGCGCGCTCGCACTTGCGGTCTCGGATGCGTTCTGGTTCAATGCGCTCGAGGCTGAGACCTACGCGCTCTCCACGTTCTTCACCGCGCTCTGCGTGTGGCTGACACTGCGCTGGCTGGAGCAAGCACGACACCAGGATGCACTTCTCGCAGCGGGGAAGCAGCACGTCTTCGGTTCCGCCGCGGAGCGGTGGCTGATCGCAATTGCCTACCTCTACGGACTCGCTATCGGAGTCCATCTGCTCAGCCTGCTCTCGATCTTCTTCGCGGCGCTGATCATCTACTTCCAGCACTTCGAGCGGCCGGAGTGGACGCCGGGGCGGCGCTCGCTTGGCTTACTCGCCGCGGCAGGTGTGTCGATTGTGGTGTTCTCGCTCATCTACCCGGGCATCATCCAGTGGCTGCCGACCGCCGCGCGTGACAGCGGCGCTCCGGGCGTCTTCGTATTTGCCGTCCTGGCCTTTCTCGTCTTCGGATTGTGGTACACCCACAAGCAGCGCTATCACATCCCCAACATGCTGATGCTGTTCATCACTGTGGTGATGATCGGCTATTCCAGCTATGCGCTGATTGTGATCCGCAGTGTGGCGAACCCGCCGATGGACCAGAACGACCCGGAGACGTTCGACGCCTTCGTCTCCTATATGGCGCGTGAACAGTACGGGGCGACGCCATTGCTGAGCGGTCCAGCGTTCGACAACCGGCTGGGCCGTGTCGATGACAATCGCGACCGGCTTTTCCCTCGGCGATGGAGTCCGATGCCCGAGCACGAGCGGGTGTATGCGCAGTACAGCTCCGACTGGGACTTCTTCTGGAGCTACCAGATCAACCACATGTACCTGCGCTACTTCATGTGGCAGTGGGCAGGGCGAGAGTCGGATCGACAGGGCGCGAACTGGACTGCCGGCATTCTGCAGGCGGCCAACATGGACCCTCCGGCTCGATCTCCCAGCGAGCGCAACAGCCGCAACGTCTACTACGGCCTCCCATTCCTGCTGGGCTTGTTCGGTCTGGGATTCCACGTCGCACGCGATTGGCGTAGAGCGCTGGCGGTGGGCGTTCTGTTCTTCTTCACAGGCTTGGGGATCGTGCTGTACCTGAACCAGACGCCGCTGCAACCCCGAGAACGCGATTACTCGTACGCCGGCAGCTTCTTCGCCTTCTCGCTGTGGATCGGTCTCGGTGCGGTGGGGATGATCGAGCTGGCGACGACTCTCCTACGGGATCGCGCCGCCGAAATGAAGAAGCAGCTCATGGCCGGTGGGGCGGTGACCGCGCTCCTGCTGCTGCTCGTCCCAGGCATCATGCTCCAGCAGAACTACGGCAGCCATGACCGCAGCGGGCGCTACGTGGCTCCGGACTTCGCGTGGAACATGCTTCACAGCGTCGATGAGAACGCGATCATATTCACCAATGGGGACAATGACACCTTCCCCCTATGGTATCTACAGGAGGTCGAGGGCGTGCGACGTGACGTACGGGTTGTCAATCTCTCCCTCCTCCAGACGCCCTGGTACATCCGACAGTTGCGGAATCAGTGGTCACGCGACAGTGCGCCGATTCCGATGACCTACTCTGACCAGGACATCGACCGGATTCGACCCGAAGTGTGGGAGCCCAGAACGATCGAGCTACCGCTGAGGAACGTGTCGCCCGAGCTCGCTTCCGCCTGGGGCGCAGAGGACGGCTTGCCGGAGACGTTCCGATGGCAGGTCGATGGACGCCCCTACACCGAGACGATGAACGTCGTATATACGAACGACCTCGTCATCCTATCGATTCTGGCGGCGAACGCGGCCGAAGGCTGGACCCGACCGATCTACTTCGCCACTACGACCGGCTTCGACGGCCAGGTGGGCCTCGGACCGTACCTGCAGCTCGAAGGCCTTGCATTACGCGTAACGCCGATCCGGTCCGCGGGGCGCGGAGAGCGGATCAACCCTGAGATCGCACTGCGCAACCTCGAGCGGTTCCGCTTCCGCCACCTCGACGACCCGAGCGTCTACTTCGACGAGAACAAGCGCTCGATGGTCGACAACTACCGGTCAGCCGTGTTCGGACCGATCGCTCGCCAGCTGGCCATCGGTGGTCACGAGCAGGAGGCACGCGCTCTGCTGGAGAGGGCACGTCGCGAGGTGCCGTTCGAAATCGTACCGCCGGGCTTCGTGTCGATCTACATGCTGGCAGAGGCCTACACCGAGCTCGGCGATGGCGATCGGGTGGTAGAGTTGATGGAACTGGCGGAGCCAATCGTCATCCGCCAGCTAGACCGGGCCGTCGGCGAGCGTGCCGTCGAGATCGCGGCGCAGTATGTCCAGACCGTGCAATCCTTCTATCTCGAGAATCGCGCCTTCGACCAGGCGGCTGCATTCTCGGACCGCATCGCGCTGGCGATCGGGGACCCGCGCTATCGCCGCTCGGCGGACGAGTTTCGCCAGCTGATCGACGGCCAGGAGCTCCTGCGTCCCGATGCGGAGCCGGAACTTGACGTCCCGCCAGACCAGGC
>JBJHBB010000414.1:0-3164 GCA_050485265.1 Rhodothermales bacterium
GGAGTACGGGGTTCCTGTACCGACACACGCCCAGCCGACGACAGGCGAAGGAGACGTCATGCATGACCACTACTACCTCGTAAGCATCGACGCCCCTGCCGCCGTCGAGGTCAACGGTCCGTTCCGCACCGCGCACGAACGCGATGCAGCCCGTACGTCCCACGGCGAGCACGGTCTCTCTATGGACCCCACCCCGCACGAGAAGAACGTGAACGACGAGTGCCTCCTCGTGTTGGTGGGACTCGACGAGGGAGTGCTGGATGTCGATGGGCCGTATTGCAACGAGGAGGAGCGAGAGATTGCGATGCTCCGTCTCGTGTACGACGGGCAGCCATTCGTCATCGGCCTCAACGTGCGCCGCGGTGTCGTCGCACACACGGTCACGATCAGCCACGATGACGTAGATCTCGACAGTGCATTCGTGGCGCCCGAAGCCGAAGACTCCGACGACCCGGTACGTGAGGAGGACGCGTTCCTCGACTGGTTGAACGACTACGATCGCGCGCATGATCGCATACGCGCACAGTGAGGTGCCCTGGGATTGATACCGGCTCTCCGCTCACGAGAGAGCAGAGAGCGCCTCTGCGGGCAGTTGGAAGAGCGACGAAGCGAACCGCTACGCCTGCTCACGCACGTTCGTCTTCCGGGAACGCGATGCGGCCCTGCTTCAGACGTGAGACCGCTGATGCATCGGGCCAGTCGACTCTGTGCCCTGTTGTTGAATGCGTGTAGGCCGCAAGCATACTCACCACTCTGCGAGGCTCACAGACCTCGAAGGCAATCCGCCCGTGGCGCGCGGAGCCCGCGAGTCCAGGCATCTTGAACTTTGCGTACGCCAAGAGGCACCCGTCGAGCGCGTAACCCTTCGGGTACGGGCGTGGAAAGACCCGCACGGGAGGGTCCGAATACTCGGCAGCAAACGGAAGTTCCGCTAGAGCCTCGCACAGCAAGTCGACGATCCCCACAAACTCGGCGAAGTCGCGGGGATTCTTGCCGTAATGTGCCTTTCGCAGTGACTTCAGATCTGACTCGAACGCCGCAATGCGCCTAACGGACCAGCGTGCCATCTGCAGCTGCCTCAGCACTGCTTGCCGCGGAGCCTGCCCGTGGTCCGCGCGCGACTGCGAGACGCTCAGACAGCACTGCGTTATGGTCGTCGCTGTGGAGTTCCATCTGGGTTAGGACCGCATCCACAACCCAGAAGATCGAGTCTTCGGTCGAAGCGACCGCCTGTTCGAGGCGCCGCCGATTGAGAAGGAACCACGCAATCACCCACAGCGATGGTTTTCGCGGCTTCTCACTCACGGTTGGCGCAGCGGCCGCAGCGAGCGCTTCACGCTCGAGATGCCCCTTGGCAAATGCCGCCCACCAGTCGCGTGTGTCCTGGGGCCACTGCGACCATTCATTCTCGATTGCCGTGACGATATCCTGAGCGTCTCGCGAGAAGCCTCTACTCTGCCGAATGAAGGTCTCGAGGCGGCGAACGAACCCACGTTCCCCCGCGAACGTGCTCAGGGGGCGGCGAATGGACGTGACGACGTCCGCGACCTGTCTGACATGCTCGATCTGCCGCTTGTTGCGAGGAGAGTCGAAGTTCCCGAGAGCAGTCGTCACAGTCACCTCCACACTCTCAATCGTGTCCACCCGCCACCTCATTGACCGTGTACCTGGCCCCCACACGCAGTTTCGCTGAGGTGTAACGCCGATGATATACCGTGTCGCCCGCACTTTGGTGTGCGCGCGCGTACTCCCTATCCAGCGGTTGCACCGCATCTCAGTCGCCGAAGACGGCCCTGCATCGCTGCGGCGGAGATGTTGGCGAAGTGGCTGAATGTGGCCCCTCTCGCCATCGCCAATCGCTGTGTCTGGAGTCCGCAGGTCGAGAGGAGTCTCGGGAGACGCCGCGATAACCCCGGCTCGATGTTCACGCCAGGAGCGATGCTCCGTAGCGCAGTGCAAACGCAGCCACCTGCGGACCGATGAGGAGAGCGACGGGCTTAGCGGACTCTTCTCGAAGATCGTCGAGGGCGGCCACGAAGGCCGCAGTGGGACGGTCTGCGGTCGAGATCACGAGACCCATGGTGGCGTCCGGATAGTGCCTGAAGGCACGCCGGATGTCCTCCACCGCCCGCGTGTCCCAATGGTCGTCCACGAACGACTTCACCTGCACGACGAGCAACCCCTTGTTCTCGAGCCCTGGGATCGGGAGGCCCGTCTCGTACTGGACGAGCAGGTCGGCGCCGTGATCGCCTGCGCCACCCTGGTGGCGGACGTGGGTCACTCCAGGAATCGCCTTGAAGACCTTGGTCACGAGTGCTTCGAGGCTGACTTTGGGATGCGTCCGCTGAATGCTCCGTGTGACATCGAGCATGAACGGCTCAATCTCGCGTGCCAGCACCTGCAGGTCATGCTCAGGGCTGGCTTCCGTTGGCTGGTGACCGTTCTCGAGCGTAGCGACGAGGACTTCGAACTCGCTCCGTGCACTCACTCGCCACTTCCGACCCGGAAGCGCCAGTCTCGTACGCAGGTTGGGATGGACCGCTTGATCGTTGCGGCTGAAGACACGCACCGTCGCCGGATCGACGGCGAACCTGTGGTTGAAGTCCCCATCCGAGAATCGCCAGACGTACGGTCCAGACACCCGGGCCAGGGTGCACTGCCCCCGCTCCGGGACGTTGATGTACACCACGTAGTCTCCTGGAAGCATCTCAAGAAGAAACGGCTGCCAACAGTCCTTCTCCGCTTCGGACAGGCTATCCCACCCTTCGCGACCGATGCGCTCCTTGAGGGCTCGAAGGTCAGCCGTTGGCCATGTTCGCTCAGAGTCGTCTGGATGTCCGCTACCGGCGTCCCGGCCCATGCGGCGATCACCAGTTCAGCGGGCTCATAGATGGTGATTCCGGACAGCGCAGCCATCGACATCGCCCGCGCTGTCTGCATCGGCCGGCCCAGACCCCGCTTCGTGCCGCCGCCCACGATCTCGATCGGGCCTGCCCCGTCACGGGCCTGGCGCACCGCCTCCTCGATTTCCGCCTCGCTTTCAGGGTGGAGAACGTCGGAGGTCATGCGCGCTCACGCCGCATCGAACAGCTCCAATGGAAAAACCTTGCCCGGGTTGAGCAGCCATCGCGGGTCGAAGATCCGCTTGATGCGCACTTGTTGCT
>JBJHBB010000415.1:0-3159 GCA_050485265.1 Rhodothermales bacterium
CCTCGAGCTAAAGCCGGACTGCACCGGAATGAGGTTTGGGATCGTCGCCCTCGGCGATCGACTTTATGATCCCTACTATCAGGTCGCGGCTTACGCCCTCGACGATCACTTGAGGGACTTGGGGGCCGCGCGCGTCGCCCCCCACTTCGAGATCGACGGGGCCGTTCGGCCCAGCCACAGGCGAAGGCTGAAGAAGTGGGTCGACGAAATCCGCAATGCCTTCGAGGCACATCCGGCCCGCTGAAATGCGCCTGTCTGAGTTGCCCCTGGATCAACTTGGCTTCCGCACGAGCGACGGGGTCATGGGGGAACTGCAGCGTGCTTGCAATGCCAACCCGGACATCGCCTCGTTCGAAGTGATCGGGCGGAGCAGAGGCGGCCGGCCGATCGCAGGGGTCATCCTGGGCAATGGGCCGCGGGTCGTGAGTCTGATCGCGGGTAACCACGCCGACGAGCCTGTTGGACCGGAAACGCTGCGGACGATCATCCTCGAAACCCTCGGCCATAGAGACTGGCTCGCGGATGGTGACGGCTTCATTGAACTATTCGAGCGATTCACCTTCCGAATCGTCCCCCACGCCAACCCCGACGGAGAGGAAGCCAACCAGACATGGATTCAGCAGTGGCCGGACGTAGTCGCATTCCTCCGTCACCGGGTCAGAGAGGCCCCTGGCGACGATCTCGAGTTTGGCTTTCCGGTGATGAGGCCTGAAAACAGGGCAGTTAGTCGGTTTCTATTCGACTATCAGCCGCTGGCTTTGCACATGTCGCTGCACGGGATCGCCTTCGCGGAGGGAGCGCTGCTGCTACTCGATCGTCACCGGCTCGACGACGTCTCCGGACTCATGCGCCAGTGGTCGGAGGCCGTGCGAGCGGTCGGCCTGCAGCTCCACGATCATGATCGTGGAGGAGAGAAGGGCTTTCTGTACTTCGGGCCCGGCTTCTGGAGCACCCCGGAGGGCGAGGCGATGCGGAGGCACTTCCACGAGGCAGGCGACCTCGACACGGCGCAACAGTTCTTCCTCTCCTCGATGGAGATGGCCCGCATCGCCGGTTACGATGCCGTTAGGAAGCAGCACCCGCTGGTGATGGTGACCGAGCTTCCGCTGTTCGTAGTCGGCAAGCACTACGAGTGCGAGCCGGGCGTCCCCAGGGCTATGATCGATTTCCACCGAGCGATCGAGGACGCGAACACGGATGAAGCCATCCGGCGACTGGCTTCAGACTACCAAATTACCCACCTCGACCTGACAATGGCGGTTCGGTTGCAACTCCAGGCGATCGAGATGGCGCTGGCAGTCCTCTAGAAAGCAAACGACAGCGAGAGGTCAACCGACCTGTACTGCACGCTGTCGTGGGGGAATTCGGGGGTCAGATCCGAGATTCCTTGCGTGAACCGGATCTCGACGCGGGTCTCGAGCGGCAGAAGATCTCGGACTGTGAAGCCTCCGATCACCATCATCCCAAAGGAAACGTCCGCCTCGATCACGGGACCGAGTGGATCCACGACCACCTCACCGTCCGGTGTGGTGACTTCGGCAGGGTTCACGTTGACGATGAAGTCCGCTCTCGGGCCACCTCCCACATAAGCATCGAGGGTCCGTGTAACGCCTGTGCGGATCTTGACCCAGACCGGCACCGAGACCATGTCGATGTAGGACGTTCCGCTCAGCGCGCGCATCTCAGGCGAGTCCTGGCGGAAAGGGGCGTATTCATATCCCCTGCGCGCGTACTCGAGCTCCGTAACCAGAGAGACGTCGGGAAGCAGACCGAACATCCCGTATGCCCCAACGAGGAATCCCGTGCGGCCGCTGAACTCTTGTATACCGGTCGATACGCCGGTGAACGCCACCCCGGCGCGGACGCCGTAGCCCTCGACCAACTGCGCCGATGCTACCGGTGAAGCGATGAAAAGGACGGCGGCGAATACGAGAGAACGCATTAGGCTCGGTTGCTGATCAGCGGCCGAGTATACGCGTCTCTCGTGGGGAGATCAGCCGAAAAGCAGAAGCACCACCCAGACAGCGACGAGCATAGCGGTGAAGTCTGCAATCAGTCCAGCTGGGACGGCGTGCCGCGTTTTCTTGATGCTTACGGCGCCGAAGTAGACGGCGATTACGTAAAACGTCGTCTCCGTGGACCCGAACATCGTGGCGGCCATCTTGACGTAGATGTGGTCCTCCCCGAACTGATTGATCAGGTCGACCACGATGCCGGCACTGCCGGACCCCGTCAGCGGCCGGACAATGGCCATCGGCAGAACTTCTGCAGGGAAGCCAACGAACCCGAGCAACGGATCGAGGACCACCACCAGGAAGTCCATCGCGCCGGAGGCGCGGAACATCCCGATCGCGAACAGGATCGCCACCAGGTAGGGAATGATGCGAACGGCGACCTCGAAGCCTTCCTTGGCACCCGTGACGAAGGTCTCGTACACGGGGACTTTCTTGTAGAGGCCGTAGAGCGGAAATCCAACCAGCAGGAGCGGAATGACGAAGACGCTGAGCAGGCCGAGGATATAGCGGACGGTTTCCATGACGATGGCGGTTCAGATTGGGGGAGGATCAGGCTGGGAGAGGAGTGTCTCCTGGCGGTGGATCCGCCTCGTCAGGTGGCGGCTGTTTGTTGGGGTCGGTGCGTCGATATCCTGGCAGGCGACCGAGGGTCTTGGCCGCGGTGATGGCCACAATCAGCGAGATACCAGTCGTGATGATGATCGCAAAGATCAGCTGGTTGATCTGCAGGCCCATGAGCGCCATCAGCAGCACCGGCGGGACGAGTTGCACGCTGGCCGTGTTGACGGCGAGCAGCATCACCATCGGGTCGGTGGCTGTGTCGTCGGACGGGTTGAGCTTCTGGAGCTCCTCCATGGCCTTGATGCCGAATGGCGTCGCGGCATTGCCGAGGCCGAAGATGTTGGCCGTCATGTTCAGCGCGATCATCCCCAGCGCAGGGTGATCCTGCGGAACGGAGGGGAAGATGGGCCTGAGGACGGGTCGCACGAAACGGACCATCGCGCGGATCACGCCGGCTTCCTCACCAATCTTGAGAAGTCCCAGGAAGAGCGCTAGGATGCCGATCAGGCCCAGCGCGATCTCGGCCGCAGTGGTTGCGAAGTCGAGGGCGGCCTGCGCGATGTTGTTCATGTTGACGAAGCGG
>JBJHBB010000416.1:0-3149 GCA_050485265.1 Rhodothermales bacterium
GCTTCTGCCTGCGCGAGTTCCTCTCGGGTCCACTCGCTCTCAAGGAAACCATCAGTGTCGAGAATGACGAGGACGTCGGAGTCGCTGAGGCGGTGACGGAGCTCCTCCTGGAAGGGGTCGCCGGGGGGGACGCTCTTGGTGTCGAGGAAAACATCGAACCCTCGGTCGTCGAGGAGATCGTATAGCTGGTGCGCCGCCGCAGAGGCTTCGGCACGCCGGTAGCTGATGAACAGGCGACGGGAGCGCCGCAGCAGCCCGAGACCTTCGAGGAGACGGCCCGCGGCAGACTCAATGTCTTCAGTAGTACCGATGAGTGGGCTTCCGTGAATGGGCCACAGGACCTCGGGGACTTGATCCTGATACCCGTCTGTCGACTCCACGAATGGGAAAACGAGGACGGCGTCATCTACGAGTGTGGAGACGGCCGAAGCATCCTCCGCGTCGTACCCTAGCCCGCCAATGAAGGCGCAGACGATCGGTCCGGCATGCGTGAGCGTATCGAGGGTCGAAGCGTCAACGAAGACGACGTGATCGTCTACGTCGAGACTCATCTCGCTCATCCGGATAACGAGGGTCTGGCGGAGCGCGTCGCGAATGTCGGGCCGCGTGCGGCCTAAGAGAACGACCTGATACGGGGACGAGATAGGCACGGAGGTTACCGTCCAGCGTGGCGGGCAGCCGCCTCGATCCAGCCGCCCAGGTTATTGTAGCCGTCATCGGCCTTGTAATCGTACGTCTTGAACAACATCCCGAACGTATGGTTGTCCTTCCCGCCGAGGGCGTACTTCACATCCGACAAGGCCATTTCAGGTGCGTCAGCATAGTCGGTCCATATCCCGTTCCTCTTCTCGAGGAACCGGAGCCGGTCGCCGTCTACTCGAAACGCGAGGTGTTCAAGCGGGTTGGGACCCTCGGTGTCGGTGAGCCCCTGGCTGTTCTTCTGCCGGTGGATCTTGACGCAGAGGATACCCTTACCTACCCGGAAGCTGCGGACGAGCTCGTAACGGACCCACCGGCGGTAGGCCGTCTGATTGCCCGCGAGGACGCACGTCACGCCTGCCCCTTGGAGCCCTTCGCGGAGGAATCGCTTGAGTGCTTCGTCGCTCGTCCGCTGCTTGCTCTCGAACACGGAGCTATCAAAGAAGCCACAGTCCTTCCGGTCGGGCTTTGTGATCCAGGAGTTTCGGACCTGCTTCGCGCGCCAGATGTCGCGCTTGTAGTGGAAGCTGAAGAACGTTCGGCGCATCGGGGGTGTGACGGGCTGGGAAGGCAATCGAGTTGGCGGGACGGGGCATCTAGCCGAAGATGGCCGCTTTGTCCCGCAGGAACGTGCTGACCGGGGAACTGGAGCCCCTTCCACCGGGCCCGAACACCTTCAGCGTGCCCAGGTCCTCGCGGAGTTGGCAATACACTTGGATGTACTCGCTTCCTAGAAATGAGCCGTTTCGGGTGACCGGAACAACGACGATCCGCTGGTACCCCTTTGCTTGGTCGGCGACCCCGAGCTCCCACGGGACCCAGCGCGATTCCAGGGCGCGGTCGGTGGCGAGGAGCATGAACACGTCGTTCTTTACGATCTGCCCCTTGATGGTCTCCACTGTAGTTCGCGACGGTGAGGATGGGAGCGTCGCGTCCTTCCAGTCGACGTATACGCTGACACCCTGGCGGGCCAGCTTGTGGACGAGCCCCTCCACGAGGTCCATATCGTGGTGGCTGTGGGAGAGGAAGACGGAGCTGTAGCGTATGCTACGAGACGACTCTAATTTGCGGTGAGGGTCGTAGCTCTTAATGCTTCGCCCCCTCAGAGCGGTGTCGGATAGATATGTCGCCATTTGCACTCCTGTAAGTTTGACCTATAATGACCAAGGGCGGGCGCTGGCCGTATGTCATGTGGTCCTCGGCCCGCTGGAATGAAAATCTGCCCCCCACCAAGGTAGTGGCAAAGACTTTAGGGAGGCGTTGGTTTGTGGAGCTCGCCGCCTCCGTCGCGAACTCCTCGGCCTTCCGCTTCATGCCCTCCGGGATGGCGGCGTAGTCGCGCACGACCCGGGTGATCTTCATCGGGCACCACGTGGAGCCAACCGGGAGACCTGCCAGGTCTTGGAAACCTGGCAGGTCTGGCCTCACACCTCCCGATAAATCTTCCCCCCGCTGGCGGCGAACTCCTCGGCCTTCTGCTTCATGCCCTCCGGGATGGCGGCCTCCACGTTCACGCCGTGCTCGGCGGCGTAGTCGCGGACGTCCTGGGTGATCTTCATCGAGCAGAACTTCGGGCCGCACATCGAGCAGAAGTGGGCCACCTTGGCGGAGTCTTTCGGGAGCGTCTCGTCGTGGAAGGCGCAGGCCTTCTCCGGGTCGAGGCCGAGGTTGAACTGGTCCTCCCAGCGGAACTCGAAGCGGGCCTTCGAGAGGGCGTTGTCGCGGGCCTGGGCGCCGGGGTGGCCCTTGGCGAGGTCGGCCGCGTGGGCGGCGATCTTATAGGTGATCACGCCTTCGCGGACGTCGTCGCGGTTCGGCAGGCCGAGGTGCTCCTTGGGCGTCACGTAGCAGAGCATCGCACAGCCGTACCAGCCGATCATCGCGGCGCCGATTCCGGAGGTGATGTGGTCGTAGCCCGGCGCGATGTCGGTCGTGAGCGGTCCGAGGGTGTAAAAGGGCGCCTCGCCGCACCAGTCGAGCTGCTTCTGCATGTTCTCCTGGATGAGGTGCATCGGGACGTGGCCCGGGCCCTCGTTCATCACCTGCACGTCGTGCTCCCAGGCGCGCTTCGTGAGCTCCCCCTGGATGTAGAGCTCGGCGAACTGCGCGTCGTCGTTGGCATCCTCCAGAGACCCCGGCCGGAGCCCATCCCCGATCGAGAAGCTGACGTCGTAGGCCGCCATGATCTCGCAGATCTCGTCCCAGTGCGTATACAGGAAGCTCTCCTGGTGATGGGCCAGGCACCACTTGGCCATGATCGAGCCGCCGCGCGAGACGATGCCGGTGCGCCGGCTGGCGGTGAGCGGCACGAAGCGCAGCAGCACGCCCGCGTGGATGGTGAAGTAGTCCACCCCCTGCTCGGCCTGCTCGATGAGCGTGTCGCGGAAGAGGTCCCACGTGAGCTCCTCGGGCACGCCGCCGACCTTCTCGAGGGCCTGGTAGATCGGCAC
>JBJHBB010000417.1:0-3149 GCA_050485265.1 Rhodothermales bacterium
CTGCTCTCCCGATACGTTGATGACGATTTCCTTGGGCATGCAAGTGGGATGTAATCGCACGGCTCAATGGAGCCAGTAGCTCTGCGGCGGCTCGCCCGACCCCCATGGGGTTCAAGGCGACAGCGGGCCCCTGGGACCGGAGTCCGATCACAGGCCGGTCGTCGCGATACGGGCGACCCCTGCGCCTCACAGTGGCGCCTCCGTCGGGGATTCGCCTGGCCACGCGAAAGCGGCCGGCCGGCAAAAGTGCCAGCAGGCGTGCGAATAGTGAGAATGCTGTCTGTACGCGAAGCGTTAGCAAAACGCGGCGTCAGCGAGTGAGCAAAAAAATGGGCCTGGCACGCCAGGCATGCGATGCGCCCGGGCCAGTACGGCAGCGAACCGATCTGCTGCCGATAGGGCTCTTGGCTCCACGCAGTACAACCAAAAGTGGAAAGCCTCGGGCCAAAAAGCGGTGCTCTAAGGTACGGCGCTATCGATGCCCCTCAAAGCACCCGCGATCGCGGGCGACGAGACCACGGCGTGAACACCTGTTTCCACAACTTGTTTTGCGCCTCGAGTCCCGAAAACGGGCGATACAGCCTTTTAACGAGAACTCCCCGGACCCCCTGGGGGGGCCGTGTATATTCGAACGCAGCCGGAGCGGACGGCCTTCTGGGTCGCCTCCGGTTGGTGGTCGCTCGGCGCCGCCGGTGCCGGGCTCATTTCTACGCTCATCGTTCGGCACACCATGTCTGACACAACTCAGGCGCCCATCAAGGCTCGCGGGCTGGAGGGCGTCGTCGCTCTCGATTCGGCCATCTCGTTCATCGACGGTCAGGCCGGGGAGCTCCTGTACCGGGGATACGACATCCGCGACCTGGCGAAGAACACGTCGTTCGAGGAGGTCGCCTATCTGTTGTGGAACGGAGACCTGCCGTCGTCCTCCGAACTCGACGAGTTGCATGAGCAGTTGCGCGCAGAGCGCAACGTGCCCGAGGAGCTGATCGACCACCTCAAGCACCACACCCCTAAGAGCGCCAACCCGATGTCCGTCCTCAGGACGGTCACCAGCGCGCTTGCGGACTTCGACGATGAAGCCGACGACGGCTCTCACGAGGCCAACTACCGGAAGTCGATCCGGCTGACCGCGAAGATGCCGACCCTGGTGGCCGCCTTCGATCGCGTTCGGAAGGGCCAGGAGCCTCTGCCGCCCAGCGGTGAGGGCTCGCTCGCGCACGACTTTCTGTACATGCTCAACGGCGAGGCCCCGGGCTCACGCGCCGAGGAGATCATGGACGCCGCGCTGGTTCTCCACGCCGAGCACGGCTTGAACGCCAGCACGTTTACCGCGCGTGTCATCGGGTCTACCCTTTCCGACATCTACTCGGCGGTTGCGGGTGCGATCGGCGCACTGAAGGGCCCCCTCCATGGCGGCGCCAACATCCAGGTCATGTCGATGCTCCTGGAGCTCGACGAGAGTCAGGAAGACGCGGCCAGTTACGTGCGCCGCAAGCTTGACAACCGCGAGCGCATTATGGGAATGGGCCACCGGGTATACAAGACGCTCGACCCGCGCGCGGCCATCCTTGGCGACATGCTGGAGGGTCTCTCGAAGGAGAAGGGGGACATGAAGTGGTACGAGATGTCGAAGACCATCCAGGACATCGTCAAGTCCGAAAAAGGTCTCAATCCCAACGTCGACTTCTTCAGCGCATCGGTCTACTACCTGCTCGGCATCGAGCGCGACCTGTACACCCCGATCTTCGCGATTAGCAGGATCACCGGGTGGACGGCGCACCTGCTGGAGCAGTGGGAAGACAACCGGCTCATCCGTCCGCGTGCGGACTATGTTGGTCCGCGCGACCTCAGCGTCACCCCTCTCGCCGAACGCTAGGGCGTCTCGTGCTCGGCCAGCGCGACGTGGCACGTACGCCCGACGGAGTGTAGCTTCCGCGAGTGACGCCGGCTCCGGTCGAGCATCGGCCTGACCGGTCACCCAGATCCCACCGTACTTCGATGGCCAGCACCACTGTTCGGGAATTTCGGCCGCGGCCCTTCACGCGCTACAAGGTTCGCGTGGGGATGTTCGCCTGGATGCTGCACCGGCTGACAGGCGTGGCCCTGGTTGGCTATCTGACGGTGCACGTCTGGGGATTACGCGCAATGACGGACCCCGACGCCTATAACCTGCTCATAGCCGGGTACCACGCGCCCATCTTCAAGTTCGGGGAGTTCCTGCTCCTGGGCGCCGTCATCTACCATGCGCTAAATGGTTTGCGAATCGTTCTGATCGACTTCGTGGGCTGGAGCCCGAATCAGCGCCGTCTTTTCTGGACGCTTGGAGCTGTGGCGGTCGTTCTGTTCGCCGTTGGCGGCTATCCCAGCCTGGCCGCACTCATCAGTCACCTCGCCTCCTGAGGCCTGCGCCCGAAACGCTGACGCACCATGGCTACCAAGTACGGCAAGTCGAACCGCTCGCAGGCATTCAACTGGTTCCTGCATCGCATCACGGGCACCTTTCTGATATTCCTGCTGATCACCCACTTTTGGGTGCAGCATTACGACCGGACGACAGCCAGCATCTCCAAAGACGTCGTCACCACACAAGAGGCCGAGGAGGGCGTCCTTCCGCGCTACACGGATGAGGCCAACGAGGCCGTCCGACAGATGCGCGAGCGTCGCGTCGAGGAGGCTCCCGCCGAAGACAGGCAGTTCGTTCCGGTTCAGCGCGGCGCGGACATGGACGCCGAGGCCACTCCCTACGACGTCCTTATGCTGCGGCTGGCAGACCCGGTCTACGCGGTGCTCTGGAAGGGCTTCAACATCCTGTTCCTGATCTTCGCGCTGCATCACGGCTTCTACGGGCTCAACAACATCCTCTCCGATTACATACGCAACGACATGGCGCGTGCGGCGGCCACGTCACTCTCGTGGGGCGTCGCGCTCTTCCTGTTCATCGTCGGGACGTACTCGGTGACAGTGGCTGGCCTCAACTTTTAGGTGCTCCGGCAAACCCCTCACCCATGACCTTCACACACGACATCGTGATCGTCGGGGCCGGCGGAGCCGGCCTGATGGCCGCACTCTACGCCCGCGAGGGCGGCGCCGATGTGGCCGTCGTTTCCAAGCTGCATCCGCTTCGCAGCCACACCGGTGCCGCCCAGGGT
>JBJHBB010000418.1:0-3139 GCA_050485265.1 Rhodothermales bacterium
GCGCCCAGAAGGAGTCCTTCGAGGAGTGGCGCCAGAAGCGGCTGCAGTGGCACCTCGACAACGGCGTCCGCCAGAGCAACCTCCGCTGGCACGTCCACGAGAAGCTCGCCCACTACGCCGACGCGGCCCAGGACATCCAGTACCAGTTCCCGATGGGCTGGCAGGAGGTAGAGGGCATCCACAGCCGCACCGACTACGACCTCGCGCGGCACCAGGAGTTCTCCGGCAAAAAGATGGAGTACTTCGACCCGCAGACCCAGGAGCGCTTCATCCCTTACGTGGTCGAGACATCCGTCGGGCTCGACCGCACGATCCTGATGATCCTCTGCGACGCGTACCGCGAGGAGGAGGTCGCCAGCGGGGAGAAGACCGAGACGCGGTCTGTGCTGAAGTTTCACCCGGCCGTCGCGCCGTACACGGTCGCCGTCTTCCCGCTGGTCAAGAAGGAGGGGATGCCGGAGAAGGCCCACGCCATCGAGGCCGACCTGCGCCGCCAGTTCAACGTCTTCTACGACGAGAAGGGCTCGGTGGGCAAGCGCTACCGCCGACAGGACGAGATCGGGACGCCGTTCTGCGTGACCGTGGACGGGGACACCCTCTCCGACGGCACCGTCACCATCCGCGACCGCGACTCCATGCAGCAGGAGCGCATCCCCGCCGAGAACGTCCGCCGTTACGTCGAGGACCGCGTCCACGGCTGGGTGCCGGGGGACTGAGTTACAGCGCTCCCCAGATAGTGCGGATACGGCTGATGACGCTGACCTCGCCCGTGGTGAGATAGCCATCGGCACGGGCGATCATACCGAGGTCGCCGAGAACGCGCACCCGCTCTTCGCGGGTAAGTGCGACGCCAACATCCTGTGCTAGGGCGTCCACAGTGCCCTGGTGTCCGCTCCGCGTGGCCGTGAAGGCGGCATCCACAATGTCGGTCACCTTGCCCGGCTCAACGTTAGGGGCCCAGCGTCGGGCAAGCGCTATCACGGCCTGTCGTTCGCGCGTGTCAAAGTGGTCGTCGGCCCGGTACGCGACGTACAGGTAGAGCAAGACGAGCTGATGGAGGGGCAGGCTGGTCATCGATCCAGACGAGGGAAATAGTCGGCGTCCAACGAGACGCCCGACTCGAAGGATCCTAACGCCTCGAAGCGTGTCGCGTCAGGTCGCTTGTGCGGAGTCCAGAGCAAGGGCTGGCTCCGCGACCACCGGGAGGACGGTACGCCCTCGGCACGCGACCCCGACGGCAGCTCAAGTCGCGGTGCGACACGATTCACAGCAGCACCGGATCGAAACCGCCAATGTCCACCGCTACGCCGGGCGACTACCCAGAGTCGCCTCCAAGTTCGGGTGGCGGTGTCAGGGGAATAGGCTTCACGCCATCCATTTCAAAGGTGACGGTGCGTACCGCACCGAGCCCTGAGTGGTCGTCGCGTAGAGTGAGCCGCTGACCGCGCTCCGTCGCGAACACGTCGGCCAGGTCGTTGACCGCACCCGCTGGTATGTTCGCCTTTCCCAGCGCACGGAGCAAGTCGTCACGGTCCCACGGCGCGATCGCCTCCTGAAGCAGGCTGTTCAGAAACGGGCGGTTGCGGACCCGTCGCTGGTTGGATGAAAAAGCCGGTGCTGCACCGATGTCCCGGAGCCCGAGTACTTCGCAAAGGGAGTCGAACTGCCTGTCGGTGCCGACGGCGAGGACGATGCCCCGCCCGTCGGCCGCGTGGAAGACCGTGCCGTACGGCGCAATGTTCGGATGCTCGGACCCCGTTCTCTGCGGCACATTGCCCGTCGAGAGAAAGTTGGACGCCTGATTGGCCAAAGAGGCCACGGCGGTGTCAAAGAGGGAGACGGTCACCACGTTTCCCTGCCCGGTGCACTCGCGCCGTAGGAGTGCGACCAGAATACCCTCCTTCAACTGGTGGGCCGCCAGGACGTCCACC
The DNA here is from genome assembly GCA_050485265.1 of Rhodothermales bacterium. Lineage (GTDB taxonomy): Bacteria > Bacteroidota > Rhodothermia > Rhodothermales > JANQRZ01 > JBJHBB01. The sequence goes on from JBJHBB010000418.1 coordinate 1,932, forward strand.
AGCGCGACCGGCATTTTGGTGGGAGATCCGTCCGGGTCGCCGTTCATGTGGGTGAAGCCGGCCTCTGCCTGAATGATCGCGTCGTAGCCCGGCCGCGGATCGTCCGCCGAATAGCCGACGATTTGCCCGACGATCAGGCGGGGGTTGAGCGCACGCAGGCTCTCGGCGTCGGCGCCCAGGCGCCCTGCCGAACCGGGCCTGAAAGCGGTGATCACGACGTCCGCCTCACGGGCGAGCGCCTCAAGCGCCTGCCGGCCTTTTTCTGTGGTCAGATCCAGCGGTAGCGACTTCTTCCCCCAGTTGACCGCCGCGAAGTACGCCGACCGATCCGCCGCCGAATCCTCCTTCGGCAGCTTCCAGCTCCGCGTGACGTCGCCCCCAGAGGCCGCGTTCTCGATCTTGACCACCTCGGCCCCGAGTTCGGCCAGAAACTGGCCAACGGCCGGTCCCGCCAGTACACCGGCAAGCTCGAGCACGCGAAGTCCTGCGAGCGGTGGCGGCATGCGGGATCTGGGTGACGGGGGAGGACAATTTCGGCGAGGCCGGCATCAACGAGCGCCTACCCCGGCAGAAGCTACTCAGGGCGCGAGGCTGATGTTACGCCCGCCTTGGTTCGTGCTCGTAGTGCCTCCAGATAGGACGGCATCCTCGGTGACGTGCGGCGCGAGAGCCGCTGGCACTGCGATAGGATTAATCCGCGTGCGCTCTCGATGGCCGTCGCCAATTTGTGTAAACTGGAACTCGACACACTGAAGGCAATCTATCTTCCTAGCTGTTTGTGTCGAGATCCGGTTTTGCATCTGTGCATGGTGACTGCGCCGCGTTGATGCCGCTCAGGGTACTGTGTTGATCGATGACGACCCGGTTACCTGCAGGCATCTACGTGATCCACCTCAGGGCGGGTCGGTTCTCCGCCAGTCAAACATTAACAGTTCTCGAGTGATGAACTCGAATGTTCGAATCGTCTCTGAACGGGCGCATCTATTGATACGCCTGATGGCTTTTGTAGGCCTTATCGCAGTTTGTTCAAATACCTATGCGCAGGAACTAGACGGAGGCGTCAGCCTCGGGTACGCAGGATCGATAGTCGAAGCAAGGCAACTTGTATTTCTATCGCCTACCTCGTGGCAAGCAAGTGGTGGCATAGGACTCGGACATTCGAATTTACCTTTTCAGATGTGGATTGGACTGAACGCAGAGTATAATGG
>JBJHBB010000419.1:0-3132 GCA_050485265.1 Rhodothermales bacterium
GGGATAGTCAATCGTCCCCACGCGAAATCTGTTGGCAGTCTCGTGCAACGTCAGGTCGTAGGCTAGTAGATCAGCAAAATCCACCGGTCCGTTGAACCACCCTCGCATCGGCGTCAGCTGCTCCTGCAATTCTTCGGTGATGTACAGGAACGCAGTACCGGGAAGGCCGAAAAGCCATTTCTGAGCACCGCACGCCAGGAAATCGACCGGCGACTCCGAGAGATCCAATCGTATTGCCCCGAGGCCCTGAATCGCGTCGACTGCCAAGATCACCCCTCGGTCACGACAGAGCCGGTCCAGTCCGCCGAGATCGACTCTGAATCCTGACAGGAACTGCACCCAACTCACCGCAACCACTCGCGTATCGGGTCCGATCGCGTCATCAACGGCCTCGAGCGAAAACGTTCCTCGATGATGCGGGATGAAGTCGACAGCCACCCCCCGATCACCCAGTCCCAGCCAGGGCATCACGTTGGCCGGAAACTCGCACGCCGGCACGGCAACGCGGTCACCGCGGCGCCATCCCAATCCTTGCGCAAGGACATTGATCGCGTAGGATGTATTGGGAGCGAACTCCACACGGTCCGCTGGAGCGCCGACGAGTCTTCCGATGCGATCCAGACAGCGGACCACCACCGGCTCCATCGCCAGGTAGTTGTTCGGCTCGAAGCGGTGCTTCCCGTCGATGTATGTCTGAAGCGCCTCGACAACGGGAACGCTCAACGGACCCGTGGCACCGTGATTCAGGTAGGCGCTGTGCGCAGTGTGTGGGAAGAGGCGCCGCACGTGCTCCATCATTACGCCCGGTAGAACTGCTTTCCGGCCATCTGGCGAACGACGCCTTTAAACTCAAGGCTAAGCAGATAGACCAGCGCGTTCGACGCATCAAGGCCGGCACGTTCGCAAATCTCATCGAGGGGCAGCGGGTCATCACGAAGTACTTCGAAAAGACCCTTCTCCGGACCCGTCAGTGAGGGTGGAGCCGGACGTTCCATGTGGGCCTTCGGCTTCTCGATCTGTGCATCTCCAATCTGCAGTCCCAACTCCCTAATGATTTCCGCGGCGGAGGTCACCAGTGCAGCGTAGCCCTTCTGAATGAGCTGGTTGGTCCCAGGTCCCGCTTCACCGATTACCGGAGCGGGGATGGCATACACCGCTCTGTTCTGCTCGGTAGCCATCCACGCCGTCAGGAGCGCGCCTCCGGTCTCGCGGGCTTCTGCCACCAACGTGCCAAGCGATAGCCCGGCAATGAGGCGATTACGCCTGGGAAAGTGCGGCGCGTCAGGCCGCATCCCGAGAGGGAACTCCGAAATGACCGCTCCTTTGCCATCTTCGATCTGCTCGACTAGCGAGCGGTGCTTGGCCGGATAGACGACGTCTACGCCCGAGCCCAATACGGCGACGGTGCGACCTGCGGCCTCGACGGCGGCTCGGTGCGCGACCGCGTCGATTCCGTAGGCAAGGCCAGAAACAATCGTGAAGCCGGAGCGCGCGAGATCGAACGCGAACTGATGAGCCACGCGGCGTCCGTACTCGGTCGACCGCCGCGTGCCGACTACGGCGATGGCGTTGGCGTCGCGGGGTTCCAGACTTCCCCGAATCCAGAGCAAGATCGGTGGGTCATATATCTGCCGGAGTAGCTGCGGGAAATCGGGATCGAACAGCGTGATGAGCCTCGCACCTACCTTGGACGCGCGTTCAAACTGGTCGTCGACGGCACCCTGGGCGTCGAAGGCTGCGATCATGGCTGCCGTTTGAGGACCCACGCCATCGACTACGCTAAGCGCACGCTCGTTAGCTGCTAGCGCTGCACGCGCAGAGCCGAACCGCGCCAGAAGAGCACGCACCTTGCCTGGACCAACGGTGGGTACCATCGAGAGCGCCACAAGCGCGCAGGTCTCCTCCTGATCCAGCGGCGCCTCCTGGAATAGTGGGAGCGATTGCATCAGTCGGACACGTCATACACGTGCGCCCGCTGAACCGCAGCCCAGAGCACCTCCTTGAGTCGATCCAGGCCGCGCTGGGCGACCGCGGAGACCCCTACCACCTCAACGTCATCGGGTAGGCCGCTGGCAGCATCCGACAGAAATGCGTCCTCCATGTCGGGAGGGAGCAAGTCGATCTTGGTGAGAGCAATCACCCGGGGCTTGGTGAGGAGTTCGGGATTGAACTTAGTGAGTTCGTCGAGCAGTGTCTCGTACTGAGAGCCTGGATCCTCGGCGTCGCTCGGGATGACGAACAGCAGGACCGCGTTTCTCTCGATGTGCTTCAGGAATCGCGTTCCGAGCCCTTTTCCGTCGCTGGCCCCCTCGATGAGTCCGGGGATGTCTGCCATGACGAACGAGCGATAGTCCCCAAGATAGACCATCCCGAGATTCGGCTCGAGCGTCGTGAAGGGGTAGTCCGCGATCTTGGGTTTGGCCGCACTGAGCGCGCTGATGAGCGTGCTCTTTCCAGCATTTGGGAAGCCGACCAACCCGACATCGGCGAGCAACTTCAACTCGAGCGTGACCTCACGCTCCTCGGCCGGTTCTCCGGGCTGAGCATACCGAGGCGCCTGGTTGGTTGCGCTTTTGAAATGAACGTTCCCTCGCCCGCCCATGCCTCCTTTAGCCAGGAGGAGTCGCGCGCCGGAGTCGACCAACTCGCCAATTAGCTCACCCGTGGTCGAATCACGTGCGATGGTGCCCGGTGGGACGCGTAGGACGATGTCCTCCCCACTCTTGCCCGACTTTTGATCTCGCTGCCCCGGCTGCCCGTTATCGGCGAAGTGGTGTCGGTTATACCGAAGGTCCAGAAGCGTGTACAGCTGATCGTCTGCTTCCAGGAATATCGATCCACCCTCACCACCATCACCGCCCGATGGGCCGCCTTTCGGCTCGTACTTGGCGCGTCGGAAGGTCGCTGCTCCCGCGCCACCCTTCCCGCTCCGAACGGTGATCGTTACGTAATCGACGAACTTCATTTCCCTTCGGGTAGACGTGCCTCAAGCTATGATCGGGGTCTGACACTCTAGCGTCATTCGCATGCAGAGGACCCGAAAACCTGAAGCAAGATCGTCCAGGCAAGCAAGGCCGCCAACCGTCATTTGTTCAAGCCGACTCAGCGGCCTGCCCACGATCCACTGGGTAC
>JBJHBB010000420.1:0-3131 GCA_050485265.1 Rhodothermales bacterium
ATGTTCGGTGACGGCTGGATGTTGATCGGTGATGCAGCCTCGCTGATAGACCCATTCACAGGCGAGGGTATCGGCAACGCAATGGTATCGGCCGAGAAGGCAGCCGAGTACACGCAGCGAGCCGTGGAGTCCGGCAACGCGGACGCGAAGCTTCTCGCCGGATATGAGAAGGCCGTGCTGAGCTACCTCGGGAACGAGCTCAAGCTCAGCCACGCCATGCAGCGGCTCGGCAAGCGCAAGTGGCTGCTGAACTTCGTCGTGCGGAAGGCCAGCCGCTCGGACGAGGTCGCCGACGCCATCAGCATGATGTTCGACGACGAGAGCGAGCGCGAGAAACTGGTCTCGCCACTCTTCTACGCCCGGTTGCTTTTCGCATAGTCGCGGCGCAACCCTCCGCGTGTCTCTTTTCCTCTAAGAGTGCACGGCCAAGCGGAGGCGGCGGGCGCAGGGACTTATTTTGGGCGGCTTTCCCGCCCCACACGCTCCCTCATGAACACTGGCATCTTCTTCGTCCTCGCGCCGGCAGGCGGCGGTCTCCTCGGGCTGTTCTTGCCCTTCCTGCTGGTATTCATCGTCTTCTACTTCTTCATCATCCGGCCCCAGAAGCGCCGGGAAGACCAGCGTCGCAAGATGATCTCGGCCGTCGAGAAGGGTGACCGCATCGTCACCATTGGCGGGATTCACGCAACCATCCTGCGCGTTGAGGACACCAGCATTCTGGCCGAGGTGGACAACAACGTCAAGCTGCGGATAGACAAGAACGCCGTGGCCTCCGTCGGGAAGGAGTAAGCGCGTTGGGGAATAACCGGTTGAGGTGCGTTGCTCGCCGAACTACGGTGCTCCCCGCCGGTTGCAGCGCTCAGCAGCAGAGGCCGATATGTCCGAGGACCGTCGCGACAACCTGTTTGACACGATCGACGAAGCGCTGGCGGACCTGCGCGGCGGAAAGCTTGTCGTCGTCGTAGATGACGAGGACCGCGAGAACGAGGGCGACTTCATCGCGGTGGCCGAGACGATCACCCCGGAACTGGTCAACTTCATGACCAAGCACGGGCGGGGCCTGATGTGTGTCGGAATTACGCGTGAGAGAGCTGCTTCGCTCGACCTCCCCATGATGGAGGCCGTCAACACGTCGCTGCACGACACGCCGTTCACGGTCTCCGTCGACGCGCGCGAGGGGACGACCACCGGCATCTCGGCGCCGGACCGCGCGATCACGGTCCGCAAGATCGCTGACCCCCAGGCTCGACCGATCGACTTCGCCCGACCGGGACACATCTTCCCCTTGCGTGCTCAGACGGGCGGCGTGCTCCGCCGCGCTGGACACACCGAGGCCGCCGTGGACCTCGCCCGTATGGCCGGTTTCGAACCGACCGGCGTATTGATCGAGATCATGAACGACGACGGTACGATGGCGCGGGTGGCGGACCTCCGCGCGCTCGCCGATCGCTTCGACCTGCGCCTGATCACCATCAAGGATCTGATCGCCTACCGTCTGCGCACTGAGAAGCTGGTCCAGCGCGTGATCGAGGTCGACATGCCCACCCGCTACGGGCACTTCAACCTGGTGGCGTTCGAGGAGGTGCTCACCGGAGACCTCCACCTGGCCCTCACCAAAGGGCAGTGGACCGGCGAGGATCCCGTGCTGATCCGCGTCCACAGCCAGTGCGTCACGGGCGACATTTTTGGTAGTGCTCGCTGCGACTGCGGTGACCAGCTGGCTCGTGCCATGCAGCAGGTCGAGCGCGAAGGTCAGGGCGTCATCCTGTACATGAAGCAGGAGGGCCGAGGCATCGGGCTCCTGAACAAGCTCCGCGCCTACAAGCTGCAGGAGGAGGGCATGGACACCGTCGAGGCCAACGAGGCCCTGGGGTTCAAGATGGATCACCGTGACTACGGGATCGGCTGCCAGATCCTGCGAGATCTCGGGCTGCGGAAGCTTCGCCTGATGACGAACAACCCCAAGAAGCGCGTGGCCCTGGGCGGCTACGGACTCGAGATCGTGGATCGTGTGCCGCTCGAGATCGAGCCCGGAACTCACAACGCCCGGTACTTGCAGACGAAGCGGGATCGAATGGGCCACGAGCTCATCCTGGGTAGCGCCGAGCTCTCACCTCACGACGAGTCCGTGCTCCGCGACGTCCTCAGCGACCGCACGTAGACTAGCGTGTCTGCTCAGGCCGACATTCCGATATTGCTTCAAGTATCGCAGTCCGAGCCTGATTAGCGGTCCCGCGCCCCTGCCGCTCGATGACCCCGCGCCCTCCTCGAAGCAGCTTGTACGTGTCGAAAAAGGCCTCGATGCGGTTTAGCTCGGCGGCAGGCAGGTCCTCGAGTTCCTGAATACCCTCGAAAGTCGGATCGATGCGCGAAGTGGGGACGGCGATTACCTTGTCATCCTGCTCTCCACCATCGAGCATGGGCAGAATACCTACGGCACGGACGGCGATGACGACACCGGGTGCCAGCGGCTCACGAGTGAGAAAAACGACATCCAAGGGGTCCCCGTCGCCAGCCAGTGAGCCTGGGAAGAACCCGTAGTTACCCGGATACACCACCGGCATCTCCATGAAGCGGTCCACGAAGACGCGCCCGGTGGCGGGATCTACCTCGTACTTGACGATACTGCCGGTCGGAATCTCATTGACGGCCCAGAACCACTCCTGGTCAGTGGGCTGCGGCGGCGCCAGCCGTGTACCGCACAGCGACGTATCCGGAGGAACGACGAGAGCTACGAAAGCGAGGAGCAGTGAGAGCATGGGAGGGGTAGTGGGATAAAGGAAGGCGGGCCGCTCCCCGAGAGAAGCGGCCCGCCGGACGGTTACCGACTCGACCTATCGGCCAGCGCCGAGGAGCGCGATCGGGGAGTTAAGGGAGTGGCGGTTGCCCTGGCCGTTGGCCGGATAGGCCCCCATGTCCGTACTCGGCTGCATGATCGACGGGCCGCGATTTCCGGAGAGGGTGAACGCCACGTTCACGAGCTGGAAGTTGGTCGTCCCAGCGCCGAGTGCCGGCGAATTGGGCTGGAGGCGGAAATCGTGCCCCTCGCCCACGATACGGTTCATCGCTGTGGGCTGATTCTCGCCGGCCTCGAACTGCGCCATCAAGAACTGGTCAATGTCGTAGTTGAC
>JBJHBB010000421.1:0-3127 GCA_050485265.1 Rhodothermales bacterium
GTCCTACACCACGCCACGGGACTCCATCACTTGCCACCGGCCCCGAAGACGGACCTCAGACTTCATTCTCTAGTGGTTGAGGTCCCGTTCCGCGTCGATACTGCTCTCGTTCACTTGGAGATCGCGCCCTGACAGCTACGTTTGCTGGGAAGCCTCGCAATGCACCAAGAAGGAGCGCAGGAGGTGGGACGGGCGGACACTCGGCCCCTGGTGATAGTGGATGCCAACGCCTGGATTGGCGATTGGCGTGCGCGCGGACAGGGCCTGTCCGCACTGCTTGAAGCAGCAAACCGCGGGGAGCTCGACGTGGCCGTCCCTGAGGTTGCTCTGCGAGAGGTGATGCGGGCTTTCAGCCGCTCTGTGGAAGAGATCGTTAGCAAGAATCGCGAGGTCGCCCGAGAACTCGAGCGCCTCGGCGTCGACTGGCCTCACGCCCCTGACCGAGCAGAAGTAGCCGCATACGAGACTTGGCTACGAGAACTCCTCACCACCCACGCTGTGAGAGTCCTCCCACTCCCCTCGGACAGTCACGAGGATTTCGTCGGACGCGATCTCGAAGGCCGCAAGCCGTTCGCCCACGACGGCTCGGGCTACCGGGATGCATTGATCTGGTCGAATGTCCTCGATGAAGCACTACAGCGCCCCGTCCTGTTCGTCAGTCACAACGCCAAAGACTTCGCCGCGGGCAAAGACAGTAAGGACCAGTTGCACCAGGACCTGCAGGCGGACCTTACCGACCGTCATCTGGACGTCGACCGGGTTCGACTGTTCCCGCGACCGGGCGACCTCATGACCCACATCGCTGGACGCGAACTCGACGTTACAGAGTCGCTCAACGCTGCCTTCCAGGCACAAACGGGTTTGCGCCACGGCTTAGTGGTGATGCTTGAGGCGGAGCTGCTTACGGCCGGCACAGACGCTGTGGAGGTGGAAGGGCCTGACTACGTCGACGAGATTCTGCTTGAAGTCGTCCATGAGCCCATCACGATCATCGCGGAGACGGCGTCCCCAATTGGACCCGACGCGTATCTCGTGGACCTATACGTCGAGGCGGATATCGACGTCTACGTGTCCGCGATGTTCGAGGACGGTGATCCTTGGCACGGACCCAGTCGGCGCCGCGCATCCGTAGGCACAACGGCCACACTGGGGTTCACGGCCGAGTGCACGTACGACCGCCATGCCATGACCTTCAGCGGCGTAAGCATCTATGGCTCCGCTCAGGGGCGAGTAGATGTCTCGTAGTCTGGATAACGCGTCAACTCGAAAGTCCCGAAGCACCCGCTCGGCGGGCTGCGGGCACCCTGTGATGCCTATCGATCCGAGGTCACCCCAGACCGTGGGAAATCTAGCTTCACCCGTGGCCGGGCATCAGCGGCGACGCATTCCATGGTCAGTCATCCACACGAGCAGCATCACGGGCACGAGACAACTGGCGCGAAGCCGTGACTTCTTCGGGCGGGTCTGCCGGTAGCGCACGACGCCCACAACTCGTGGCCAGGGGTCAGGCCTCCTCGTCCAACCAGTCGTAGGCCTCGGTGATCGTCTCCTCAGGAACCCTTAGCACGTCGAGGCTTGTGCGCATGGTGGCATAGAGGAAGTCCACCCAGGATTGCGCCAAATGGAGGTTGCTTCCAGCCGAGAGGGACAGGCTCGCGATGAGGTGTCCGCCGTGAAGTACGTTTCGGCATCGCACCATGCGGTGGGTCTCCAATGACCACCATTCGCCATGTGCTACGCCGCTGGCCACACTGTAGGTGTGGCGGTAGAGATCGAGGAGGCCGCACTCCTCAGCCATCGATCGGAGCGACTTGCCCTCTGCGAAAGAGTCTCGCGTGTCGACGATCCGAAAATCGATCGGGCCATCGCTTCCGCTCAGGCGTTCGAACTCTGATATCGCCTCGGTGATCAGCTGTGCCCCGTGTGGCTGCGGGATCTCGTGGGCGATCTTGGCAAACAGCTTCGCCTTGCCCTGGCCGTACGCTTGGAACTGCTCGTAGATCTCGGCGTCCTGCATTGCCATCCAGTGCAGAACGATCCGCGTCTCTGTCAAAGCGCGGACAATGTGTGCGCTGTGTTCGAGACACCACATGTCGGGATGCCCCAGCGCCGTGACGACCTCAGTCCCGACCCGCATGACGAGACCTGCGTGCACCTCGTAGCGGGCTGGGCGGTGTAGATCCTTAGGCGACTTGTCGAGTGCCTCGACGTAGCTGCTGAGAAGATCTAGCGCCAGACCGCGCAGATGGGACCCGTCTGCGGCCTCGAGAGTGGCTGGCGCGGAGCTACCTTCGCTCGCTTGGCCGTCTTGGTCCTCTTCGCGGATGCAGCGGGAAGTCATCGAGTTGAAGCCCCAGAAGTCTCGTGCCCACTCGAGGGCCGCGGTGTAGCGATCGGGCTCCTGCTGAAGCTGGGACAGCTTCCGCGCTCCCCAGGCCGCGCGGACGTTCGTGTCGGCCTTCGACCTCCTCGTCGAGTTGGTCGGATAGTCGCGAAGCAGGTCAATCAGGTCCTCCCCGGCGCGAAAGGTTCCAGCCTGGACGGCACTCCAGATCGGCAGGCACTTGATCAGCGCCTCCCGGTGACCATCGCGAAGGACGTCCAGCAAAGCTGCGGCCGTCAGGCGCCAAGAGTCCTCATCCATGGGGTGGATGCTCGCCGATCCGGTAAGCCACTGCGCAGGACGGTTCGGATACGACGACAAGACATCCACGACGTCCTCGGGCAGTAACCCGCACTCGATTGCTCTTTGGCGAATGATTTCCTGCGACCCGGGGATCGCCTCTGCGAGCCTGTCGAGGCTGGTAAGTCGCCCAACGAGGCCTTCAGCCAAGACCAGAGGCGACGCATCGCCGTCGAGGTCGCGCAGTACGGCCTGCTGCCACCTGGTGAAGTTCCGGGCACCCGGCGGTCCTAGGACTCGCAGCGCGAGGGCTGGCCAGATCAAATCTGGCAGGTCGTCGCGGACCCAGTCGCCGACGACGAGACGACCAGTCGCAGCAATCGGAGGCAGGAAACGCCGCTTGTCGCGAACGTGTCCAGCCATCGTCCCGGAATGGACTTGTTGACCCGCCATCGAACCACCGAACCTTTGCCCGCGAACGGCCGCGGTACGCGAGCCTAGGGA
>JBJHBB010000422.1:0-3120 GCA_050485265.1 Rhodothermales bacterium
CGCCGGATCGGGTCCGCCGCCCTGGTCGCCGACGGCCAGCACGCCCGGACCGACGGGCTCACCTCGCTGGCGGTGGTGCTCGGCGCGGGTGGCGTCGCGCTGGGGTTCCCCCTGGCCGACCCCCTCATCGGTCTGGTCATCACCGTGATCATCCTGCTCGCCGGTCTCTATGCGGGCGCGATGGCCGTACTGTTCGTCTTCGGGGTGAACCAGCTGGTCCTTGCGCGAGCGGCGATTCGGGATGACGGGCTCATCGCCGGCCCGGTCCCATCACCCGGTGAGTTGGACCCTGTGGCCGGCCCAGCGTGGCCCGACGTGACCGTCCAGCTACCGCTCTACAATGAGCGGGACGTCGCCGAACGCCTCATCGCTGCGTGTCTTGCTCTGGACTATCCGAAGAGTCGGATGGAGATCCAGGTCCTGGACGACTCGACTGACAAGACTTCTGCGCTGGTTGCCGGCGCGGTCGAGCGCGCCAGGTGTCGGGGATTCGACATCGTGCAGGTTCGCCGGAAGAATCGAGACGGGTTTAAGGCAGGCGCTCTTGCCAATGGCCTGTCCTTCGCTCGTGGTGAGTTCGTAACCATCTTTGATGCGGACTTCGTGCCGCGCGCGGACTTCCTCAAACGAACACTCCCCCACTTCCACGACGCCGCCGTGGGACTGGTGCAGGCACGCTGGGAGCATCTGAATGCTGGAGAATCGTTGCTAACCCATTCGCAGGCCGCCATCCTCGACGCTCACTTTCAGGTCGAGCAGCGAGCCAGGCACGCTTCCGGCTGGATGATGTCGTTCAACGGCACCGCGGGCGTCTGGCGACGATCTTGCATCGAGGCCGCGGGAGGATGGCAGGCAGACACCATCACAGAGGACCTCGACCTCTCTTACCGCGCTCAGTTGGCGGACTGGAAGATGACGTACCTCCCTGCCGAGGGCGTCCCCTCCGAGTTGCCGATCACCATGAAAGCGTGGCGGCAACAACAATTTCGGTGGACGAAGGGCACCGCCGAGACGTGTCGCAAGCTGCTGTCGGACGTCATTCGAAGCAACGGCTTGGCTTCCCGTCGCTTACAGGGCGCAGCTCACCTGATGAGCTTCGCCGTCTATCCTGCGCTGCTGGTCGCGGCCATCGTCCACGCGCCCGTCCTCGCAGCCCACGCGGCGGGAGCCGGCGTTTCAGACGCTTTTCTCGGGGTGATGGGATTGGGCTTGCTGCCCCTCGCGGGAATGGTGCTCGCGCATTTGACGGCCCAACGTTCGCTCTACCCTGATTGGCGCCGCCGGATGGTGTCCTTCCCTATCTGGCTCATGGCCACGATGGGCCTTTCCGTCCAGAACGCTCGAGCAGCAGCAGAAGGCTTGCTTGGCCACCGCTCCAGCTTCTTGCGCACTCCCAAGGGATCGTATCAGCACAGATCTTCGTCTATCAACGTGACGGAGGCCGGCCTCGCCCTGTACTTCGCCGTCGGGCTCGTGCTGCTCGTGGGCGTGGGCAGTTGGGTCGCGGTGCCGTTTCAGTTGCTGTTTCTGGTGGCTTTCTCCGCGGCTGCCGTAGGCAACCCGCTTGCCGCTAACAAGGCCGCTCGTCGTAGTTTCACCGCCCCGCAGTCGTAGCTCGATGCCCACGGCCAGCACGCAATCCGACGCCGAGATCCAACAGGCCGCCCGCCACCTCGCCGAGGGTCGGGCCGAAGCTGCGATCGCCATCCTCGAGGATCTGGCCGAAGCGTTCCCCGCGTATGTGACCGCGCATGTGTTGCTGGCTCGAGCGTACGAAAGTGCCGGCAAGGCCGAGGATGCGCTGGCCGCATGGCACCATGCATACTTCCTGATGCCGACGAGTCCGCTCGTGCGGCGCCAGCGATCACGGCTTATCAGCGTGCACGCCGCCGGTCTCACGGAAACCTCCGGCGAACCGGCGCCCTCGATCCCCCGGACCGACGATTTCGAGCACTCCGACCCGGCGCCTCGTACAGACGTTGCTGAGGATCTGGGTGATGAGTGGACTTGGGAGGATGAGGACACCCTGCACAAAGCAGCGCCGAACGACGAACCATCCGCAGAGGTCAATGCCGATGGCAAAGTGGTGTTTGAGGAAGTCGACTGGAACGAGGAGCCGGCCGGTGAAACGGTCCCTGGCGATTTCGACCTCGCGGAGACCGGGGTCGACCACCGTTCCGAAGAAGTCGACGGTCACGACTTCGGAGACGAATACGATGTCCCGCAGCCAGCCGAGCAGTCCGATCAGACTATCGACGTGTCGCCAAGCACGAGCTTCCTCGACGTCGACGACGAGATCTTCGACGACGTAGATCTCGACATCGACCCGTCGACAGATACGGACATCGACGATGAGTGGGTGCCACTCGACTTCGACGACGACCAGGATGACGTCACCGAGACTGAGGTCATCCCACCGATGTCGCGAGCGCCTGAGGAAGCGCCGCCTGCTGAGCCAACCGGCGATGGCTGGCGAATCATGGACGAGTCCGACACCCCGACGGAGGCCCCTCGCCCGCCACTTTCCCCCGTAGAACCGGCTCCGGAACCGGACTTCACCTGGACCGAACTGGGTGAGTCCGAGAACCCTCAAGACGACGCACCTGCGCCCGACCCGCTCGATGAGGTCGAAGACCTCGACGCGCTCATCGAGCAACTCGAACGCGCTCCGCGCATCCGACCCGACCAGGAACGTCGGGCGGTAGGTGGCGACCGGGATGAGCTCGAGGACGACGTCGTCACCGAAACCCTCGCCCGCATCTACGAGGCGCAGCAGCAGTTTGAGGCTGCGGCGAAAGCCTACGAGCGGCTCGCGAGTCAGCACCCGGAACGCGCGCAGGAATTCCACCAGCGCGCCGACGATTTGCGCCGCCGGGACCAATCGTGATGCCACTATTCAGTGTGGTGCGACCGGACGAGTCGAGGCTCGTCGCCGGACTGATGAGCGGCACCTCGGCCGATGGTGTGGACGCCGTGGTGGCCCGCATCTTCGGACAGCGCGAGACGCTGCGGGTCAAGCTCCTCAGCGCCGAGTATCTGCCCTACGACGCTGCGCTGCGCGAGGCACCCTTGCGAAATGCAGAGGCCTCGCCGTCGACGGTTCGCGAGATCGCCCTGCTC
>JBJHBB010000423.1:0-3111 GCA_050485265.1 Rhodothermales bacterium
ACCACCCCGACACCGTCACCGCTGCGACCCGGTATGCGATGAAGAAACTCGCGCAGCGCTTCCGCACGCTCGACGCCGAGATCAACGACCTCGACCTGCAGCTCACCCGGCTGGTCACCGTCACCGCCCCCAAAGTCGTCGCGTTGCGCGGGGTCGGGATCCACACCGCCGCGACCCTGCTAGTCACCGCCGGCGACAACCCCGACCGGCTGCGCTCAGAAGGCGCGTTCGCACGGCTGACCGGCACCGCCCCCATCCCTGCCTCCTCCGGACAGACCAACCGGTTCCGCCTCTCCCGCGGCGGGGACCGCCAAGCCAACGCCGCGCTCCACCTGATCGCCGTCAACCGGTTGCTGTGCGACCCCCGATCAAAGGCCTACGTCACCAAACGCACCGGCGAGACCAAGGCCAACCTCGACATCCTCCGACGGCTCAAGCGCTACACCGCACGAGAGCTCTACCCCCTGATCGTCGAAGCGCTCGCCCAGGCCGAACCGCAACTCGTCCAAGCCGCTTGACAGCTATAGAAGCATCGGTCTTGCGCGCAGCGATACCGCCGAGGGTGGATTCAGGGCACCACTGATCTAGCATCTGTGCATGCCTAGAAGTGGTCGCCAATCCCTCTCCACCGTCGAGCTCGGCGCAGTTGCCGAGGCCGCGCTGCTGAACTCGCTGGCCCTGCTTGAGGATGCGGACCTTCTTGCCGAGCACGCACACTGCCCCCGGAGCTTTGATCTCGCGGTGCTGGCAGGCGAGGAGTTCGGGAAGGTGATGATGTGCCTCGGAGCCCTCGGGCACCCCGAAGCGAGCGACGGGAACTTCTGGGATGAGTTCTGGGATCGGTTCGTCGATCACAAACCGAAGTACGAGAACGTGTTCGGTCTGGCCGCCTCCTTCATTGACGATCCTCGCATCGTTGAGGATCTTCGTCGACGTGTCGGCGACCACATGCGCGCGGATCAGGAGCGGAAGCTCGATGCTCTCTACGTCGACTACCGAAATGCGGCGCTGAAGCTGCCCTGGGTTCTCGTCAACGAACATGATGTCCGGGCTATCCTGACCGTCTTCGGGACCACCATCCGGACTTGGGTCAAGACGTCCGGAGGGCCGCACATCGCCGCCAGGATCGTTGAGAGCGAGCCAGCAGCCCGTGAGTTTCAAGCGGCCAGGGCTACCGGCGACGAAGCGTTGGTACGCCAGGTCTTGGAGGATCAGTTCCGAATCGGCGATGCCGACTCGCAGACAGCGGGTGAGCCGTGATGCTGTTGTCCAGTCACTGCGTGGCCGCGCCACCGCGTCGAAGGGCGTCGATTAACAGGCGGCGTGAAGCTGGGGGCGTAAATTCCGATCTTGCCTGAACCGCCACAACAGCTATGTGCGGACGCGTCTGCCTGATCCGCGCACATCATCACGGCGATGCTTCAATCGCGGCAGCCCGCGATACCGGAAGCCGGTTACGGCCAGAGCCTTCTGTAGCCGCGTTCCGCAGCCGAGCATGCATTGCGCCGAGCGCCAGTCACACCAGTCATGCACGTTGGGCCTGGCGCGAACGCGATCCCGCGCGCCTCAACGGAAGGATGTCGGATGCAACATGTGGCGAGAATACGCGACGGTGAACGGATCTTTGATCTCCGTGGTCACATGGTCGCGAGGATCCGTGACGGTGAACGGATCTTTGATCTCCGTGGTCACATGGTCGCGAGGATCCGTGACGGTGAACGCATATACAGCAACGACGGCCTGTCCTGGATCGTCCGATAGCAGTTCGGGAATAGGGAATTCCCTTGTCGCGGGATAAAGCTCACCTCGATGCAGTCATTCCTGCGCTACGCCTTGTCGGCTGCCGTTCTCAAAGCGGTTATGCGTCGCCGAGCCTTGCGATGCCGGCTCGCAAAGTCTCGGGTTCCGCATTCAACGCAGCCTGGCGTGGGAAACCGCAACGCGTCTGGACTGGAGTGGAGGCCGATGGGGGGCCAGGTTGGGGGAGCCGAGTTCGACCAACTGCACCGACTGGCAGACCGGTGGTGAGAGAGTTGCTGCAGGAGGTCGTCGTCGGACCTCGTGGGAAGTGTCTCACTTTGCCCGTAGGCTGCGGTCCTATGGGAGACAAGAGCGCGATCGAGTGGACAGACGCCACCTGGAACCCGACCACGGGGTGTGATCAGGTGTCGCCAGGGTGCGACAACTGCTATGCCCTGACGTTGGCCAAGCGGCTCAAGGCGATGGGGCAACCGAAGTATCAGGCTGACGGCGACTCGCGTACCTCGGGGCCCGGCTTCGCCCTGACTGTCCATCCCGACGCGCTCGCGATCCCCCATCGCTGGCGCGCGCCACGGCGTGTCTTCGTGAACTCGATGAGCGACCTCTTCCATCCCAAGGTTCCCAATGAGTTCATCGCCACGGTCTTCCAGACTATGGCGGACACACCGCGACATCAGTATCAGATACTCACCAAGCGACCGAAGCGCGCTGCCGGACTAGCCGACCAGCTGCCATGGCCTGGCAACGTGTGGTTGGGCACGTCCATCGAGACTGACGACTACATCGAGCGTGCGGATCAGCTTCGACGCGTTCCTGCGGCCGTCCGGTTCCTCTCGTGCGAGCCCCTTCTCGGCCCACTGACCAACCTCAGCCTCGACGGCATCGACTGGGTCATCGTCGGGGGCGAGTCCGGTCACGGGGCGCGGCCCATGGACCCAGACTGGGTCCGTCATATCCGGGATCACGCCCTAGACGCTCGTGTGCCGTTCTTCTTCAAGCAGTGGGGCGGCGCTACTCCCAAGGCGGGCGGCCGTGAACTCGACGGCCAGGTGTGGGGAGAGTTCCCCACGCGACCACAGGTGGTCTCAGCGTCCTAGAACAAGCCCTGCTGCTCGGCCGGGCGGGTCGTCTCGACCAACGGGGTCTGCAGCAGCGTGACTCGGGACGCCCGCACGACTCGACCTGGTGGGTCGACGATGAGGCGACCCAGGGACTTCCAGTCGTGCAACACTCGCATGGCATGCGGTGGCAGGAACACGGTCTGCTCAAGCGTCCATTTACGTAGCTCTTCAACCGACACGGACCTACGGCCATGCATGTGCTCACCGAGGAGGTTGCGCAGTGGAGCCA
>JBJHBB010000424.1:0-3110 GCA_050485265.1 Rhodothermales bacterium
TGCCCGAAGGACGTCGAGGTGACCGGCGAGGGCGTTCAGGCCGTCGGCATCGACCACGACGGGCACTGACAGTCGGCCTAGCAGGCTGCGGACGAGCGCGTACGTCTCTTCGTTGTTGTCAAGGCCCGGACCCAGTACTACCGCGTCTGCATCCTCGGCGCGTTCGAGCAGCAGGGTCACCGCCTCTCGTGCGAACGTTCCCGCTGCGGTCTCGGGCATCGCGACACTCATCACCGAACGAAGCTGTGGAGCAACGAAAGGCCTTGCGCTTTCAGGCACGGCCACGACCACCGCACCCGCACCCGCGCGACTGGCGGCCTGGGCTGACATGAGGGCTGCGCCAGGGAACGACCGCGAACCGGCGATTACGAGGACTCGGCCCGCCGAGTACTTGTGCGACCCCTGAGGTCGCGGGGGCAGCAGAGACGCCACGCCATCATCGGTGCTCAGCAGACCGGAGCCGCGCCGCTGGCTCATGCGCGCGAGGTCAACCGTCGGAATGCCGATCTCAACCGGGATCAGCTGCCCACAATGAGCTGGGCCATCAGCGAACAAGTGGCCGGCCTTCCTGGCAGCCATGGTGACGGTTACGTCGGCGACGACCGCATCCGTCGCGGCACGTCCCGTGTCGCTATCAAGGCCACTTGGCACGTCTATCGCAACGACGGGCGCGGGCGATTCATTGATGCCCGCGCAGAACGAGCGAGCAGGCTCACGCAGGTCTCTCTGAACGCCGACGCCGAGAACCGCGTCGATGATCACCTCCGGCCAGAACCAGTTGATCGCGTCCGACTCGGTCGTATGGACTATCTCAATGCACTCGGCCTCACTGGCGAGAGATTCCAGTAGTTCGAGATTGGCTGCTGATTCCTCGGACAGCTTTTCAGAGTCCCCGGTAAAGGCCACGCGCACGACGGCGCCGCGATCGAAGAGCACCCGAGCCGCCACCAGTCCGTCGCCTCCGTTGTTGCCGCCGCCGCAGACCACGAGCACGCGTCGGCGACGAGGATCTTTCAGCACGGCTTCGACGACATCGGCCACGCCGCGACCGGCGGTTTCCATCAGGACTCGTGCGGGAATGCCACGCTCCTCGATCGTGGATCGGTCGGCGTCGCGCATGGCCTCGGTGGACAGTACCGGCTCGAAGGCGTCGTAGCGAGAGTCGTTCATCGCATCCCGGGCAGCGGAATCAAGTCGTCGGGGGTCTCGCGGTCGATCTCGGGCTCGTCGTCCGGAGTAGGTGCGTCCGGAATCTGGGCTGCCGATGGGTCGAGACTGATCGGCTCAACCTCGGTCTCCCATCTGGCCCGGACCCGCACGTTGGTTACGAGAGTCAGCAACTCGGGAGGACGATATGGAGCTAGGAGACCGCCGCTCCAGGTGCCGCTCCCGTCGCTGTCGGCGAACACACGGAGGTTTGCTACACCTGCGGGAAGCCCTCGGATCACGAACGTACCATCGGGGTCGGCGTTTACCCGAACCACTTCGCCACGAGCAGTCGTGGCCTCGACGACTACCGGGACGTCTTCAGGAATGTCCACCACTCTCCCGGTTACATCCCCGAGCGAATCAGCAGGCAGCGGCATGTACCGCATCGTATACACCGAATCGGGCATGGAGACGGCCAAGCGGAAGGGCATCTGTTGCTCCGGGATGACTTCATAACGCGCGCCATCCCGGGTGCTCACATCGATGGGCAAAGCATCGCCGTCCATGGTGACGGCCGAGATGCGCTCAGGCGCGCCGGGGTCCGCGGGCGGCTGAGAAAACCGTATCGACGCGGGCTGCGATGGGAGTAGCGTGCGGAGCGTGTCGCTACCTGCTGGTTCGAAAGCGACGAAGCGCGCACGGGCGGTGTCCGGTGCGGCCGATGGCGTGAATGTGAGCGAAGATGGTCGGACAAAGTTGCCGGCCGAGTCTCGTACCGCGGACGGCTGGGCCACATCAACCAGATGCCGAGAGCGTGACATCGCAGTCGTATGGATCACGATCTGCGCGGGATCCGTGTCGGCGTAAACATCCCGGACCTCAATCGACGAACCCGTTAGGGAATCGGTAATCGCGAATGCGGCTGGAGTCCTTTCCACTAGCATGATAGACTCCGTGAAGCGCAGCGCGAACCGCGAGTCGGAGATCGGTCGGACTCTCAGCGGTTCGGGCCTGAGCGTGTCGACGCTGGTCATGAACAGAGGGAGCGGGGGAGTCGTCTCTTCGGCGTCGGCAGGAGTGGGAACGACCGCCGGCTCGAACGGCGCGGCGAATCGCTCGCCCGGGTCAGCTCGTCGGTTCCGGTTGAGATCCTCCACCGCAGCCACAAAAAAAGGCTGGTCTCTCAGGTAGGAAAAGACGAACCTCCCCTGGTTATCGGTCTCCGTGCGGTAGTCAGGCTCCGTGGTGCGTGGGTCAGGCGGTGTCGCCGTCGTGTCCGCCAGTGCATAGGCGAACATCTGGATGTCCGGGACGCCCTCGCCGCTAGCGGGGTCCTGAACCCATCCCCGAATCTCACCCGTGTCGAGCTGCGGTCCGGTTGCAAAAGCGATCGTGATCGGTGCCGGCAAACGGTTGTTGCGTAGGTCTCGGAGTTGCGTACCGATGGTGATGACGTAGGTGGTGTTTTCCCGGAGTTCAGTGGGGAAGACGATCTCTGCCCTGTGCCCTCGCGCAGAAACACGCGGTGGGGACGGGAAGTCCGGCACGATGTCGACGGCCTGCCGGAGCGAGGCCTCCTCGATGGGTTTCGAGAACTCCAGCAAGAGGCGGTCCGTGCGCACCATCACCGAATCACTAGCCGGCACGGATCGCACGAGCTCCGGCGGGGTGCGGTCGACGGGCCCGCCAGTCGGCATAACGGGCGTCGCGCAGGCCGCGAACAGGCCCAGGCTCAATGCAAGGATGTAAGGGATGAGTCGCGCCATGCGGTCGCTTATGCAAGGAGGCCGCGCCAGGGACACCCGGCACGGCCTCGGAACGTACGCAACGCGGCGTTCAGCGCGCGGTCAGGCGTAGATGCCACGCATCCGGACGGCACCGGCCACTTTCTCGATCGCGATGATGTACGCGGCGATACGCATCGTGACGTCGTACTTCTGCGACGCGTCGTAGACGCTGTC
>JBJHBB010000425.1:0-3107 GCA_050485265.1 Rhodothermales bacterium
CGATGCCCTCCTGCTCCAGCACGCGAACCAGCGTGGCGTCAGTGAAACGCGCCGGCGGCCGGGTCTCGTGACCGGCGGACTCGACACCGGCACAGTCCGGGCGATCGTCCTTCTTGAGGGCCGGGAGCGGGTTGTCGCGATCCTCGAGCGCTGCGTTAGGATCGTCAGACCCTTCGACGTAGGCCCGGAAGAAGCCGGGGAAGATGACGGTCTGCCCGTTCGCGCGGAAAATGCTTTGTTCAGGGCCGTCCTCACCTGCTGCGATCTCGACGCGCGTCTGGCGCAAGCGCGCCTCGGCCATCTGGGTCGCCAGCGTTCGCTTCCAGATGAGGTCGTAGAGCGCGCCCTCCATCCCTCCCAGTCTGAGGTCGTCCTTCGTCTTCATGGCCGTGCCGGCCGGCCTGATCGCCTCGTGAGCCTCCTGCGCGCCCTTCTGCTTCGACGAGTACTGTCTGGGCTCCGGGGATAGATAGTCCTTCCCGTAACGGTCAGCAACGGCGCCTCTCGCGGCCTTGATCGCCTCAGACGAGAGCGCGGGCGAATCCGTTCGCATATAGGTGATGTGCCCCTGCTCATAGAGGGCTTGGGCCACCTGCATGGTCCTTCTGGCCGACAGGCCGAGCTTGCGGTTGGCCTCCTGCTGCAACGTCGAGGTGATGAACGGCGGCGCGGGCCGGCGCACGACCTCCTTGCTCTCCACGTCGACCACCTTCCACGTCTCATTCGGCAGTCGCTCGGCCAGCGCACGGGCCTCCTCCTCCCCCATCACGAGCGCGTCGACGCCTTGCTTGAGGCGGCCGGTCGTCTCGTCGAAGTCGCGCCCCGTTGCGAGGCGCCTACCGCCGTACGACACCATCGTGGCCTGAAACTTCTGCCGATCCTGCTCGAGATCCGCGACGAGGTCCCAGTATGTTGCGCCCACAAAGTCCAGCCGCTCGCGCTCACGTTGGACGAGCAGGCGCACAGCTACCGACTGCACGCGGCCAGCCGAAAGACGTGGCGCGACTTTTTTCCAGAGTAGCGGGGAAATCGTGTACCCCACCAGGCGATCGAGGATGCGCCGCGTCTCCTGTGCGTCGACCAGTCGGCGGTCGATGTCTCTCGGCGAGGCGAGCGCGTTTTGAATGGCTTCTTTCGTGATCTCGTGGAAGACCATTCGCCGAACGGGGACTTTGGGCTCGAGCAGCTCGGCGAGATGCCAGCCGATCGACTCCCCCTCGCGGTCTTCGTCCGTGGCGAGCACCAGTTCGTCGGCGCCCTTGAGCGCCTTCTTGAGGTCCTGGATCACCTTCTTCTTGCCGCGCGGAACGACGTAGATCGGCTGATAACCGTCGTCCACGTTGACCCCGAGCGTCGCCCAGGACTTCTCCTTTACCTCGGCCGGAATCTCTGCAGCCGAGGCGGGAAGGTCGCGCACGTGCCCCATGCAGGCCTCGACCTGGTAGTCGCCCGAGGGCAAGAACTTGCTGATTGTACGGGCCTTCGTGGGGGACTCAACTACAACGAGACGCTTCATTCTGAGGGGTACTCTATCAATTCGGGGCCGCCAAGATAGACGACGACGGGCGGCGCGCAAGCGGTCTCACGCGACCCTCACACGACCGTTCCCAGCACCCGCAATCGTGAAAGCCGTCATTTTCTGCCCTGCGACGCAACTTGCAGTGTTGCCTTCGGTATCATTAACGTTGTCGCAACAGGCAGTTCCCAATCCCTTTCCAACACACCCCGAGGTACAGCGTATGCTCTCTCGATACGTGTCTCAACTCATTGCCGCCGCCGTCCTGTTCGCCATCGTTGCCGCACCGGCATGGGCACAGCAGCGGGAGGCATCAGTCCTTTATGAAGGTCCCGCCCCCGCCGTCACCGACCGCGGCGGAGACCTTGAGGAAGTTCATCGCTTTGATCCGAACGCAAATCAGGTTGTCTTGACGACCGCACAGGGTGGCTACGTCTTTGGCACAAACGGTTACGGTGACCTTGGCAAGTCCGTCGCGCTTGAACTGCCGTCGGGCTGGGTCGTTGCCGAGGTGACCACTATTAGCATGGCGATCTTCCGCAACTCATTCACCAATCTTGAGGACTTCCGAGTGGCCGCCTGGGCTGGCAACGGCGCGACCGGTCCTCTAGAGGAACTGGGTGGTCAGGACTTCCCGATTACTGCAATCGATCACGTCGGCCCCACCGGCCCCATCGCGATGCAGGACTTTGCTTTCGACGATCCTGTGGTGGTTGGTCCCGAGTTCCATGCCTTGATTGAGTGGGATGCGTCGTCCGCGCCTGAGGACCTTGGAATCGGTTCCAGCGAGCAGCTCTCTACGCCGTCCATCTACGAGTGGGAAGCCTGGGATGATGGCGTCTGGCGCAGTGTCGCGGATTCATGGGGTGCGAGCTGGCACGTCTGGATCAGCGCCGTCGTGCAGGACGTGTCGACCTCTGGTGAGCCGGGTGCGCAGCCTGAGCAGGTGACCCTGTCGGCCGTCTTCCCGAACCCGGTCGTTTCCATGTCGTCCGTCGAGATCGTCACCGATCGCGCCCAGCACGTCAGCGTCGAGGTGTTCAACCTTCTCGGCCAGCGCGTGTTGAACGTCTTCGAGGGCACGGCCGCTGCCGGCATGAGCATTCTGCCGATCAACGGCTCCGAGCTTGCCCCCGGCATGTACGTCATTCGCCTCCAGGGCGAAGACTTCAGCCAGAGCCGCAAGTTCGTGGTTGCGAACTAATCGCTTCCGCAACAAGAATTAAGGGCGCGGCCTCTCGGGGTCGCGCCCTTCTTGTATTTAGAGACAGCGCCTGATGGGTGTGAGGCCAGATGCCTCTTCTATTCCCGTGCCTTGCTAGCTGAAGAGAGCAAGCAGCAAGATGACCACACCCACACCGATCAGCACGTAGCCGGCTTCGGGGGCACCCTTCCAGCGTCGATGCTTGCCCAGGACGAGCAGCCACGCGCCCAGGCTGCCCAACAGTAGCGCTGTTGCGAAGCCGAAGTATCCGAGTACCGCAACGATGATCGCGAGCAGTATCAGCGCGCCAGGAATTGCGAGCCGGGCTCGGGGCAGTGGAGGCGGGCTTTTCTTTCGCGTGCGTGTGGCCATGTCGAAGTCTTGCGG
>JBJHBB010000426.1:0-3104 GCA_050485265.1 Rhodothermales bacterium
CAGCGGAAGTCTGTGCCCGACCTACCCATCCCTATACCCAGCGCCTCCTGATCTCCGCCCCGGTGCCCGACCCGGAGGTGCAGCGTCAGCGACGCGAGCAACGCCAGACCCTCATCGAAGAGCTGAGATCGGCCGAGGCCGCGGCGACGCCTGCGCATCCGTAAGACCGCGTCAGACGAAGGCCGTCGGGCCGCCCCGAGTCAGCCGCCGTGGCGCAGGGATCCCCGGCGCCCCGAAGGCCCGTGGAGCGCGATTCCGACGGACCCGGATTCCCCCGAGAAGCGGCCGCAGGCGGCGATCCGAGGGCGTACGCGGAGTCCGCTATCCGGCGAATGAGCTTGACATCAAGACAACCAAGAACCTAGCATCTAGGTATGATGATGCCACTTGAGAACACCGTCGTTGTCGATCTGACGCAGTACTTGTCTGGCCCCTTCGGAACACAGATCCTGGGGGATCTAGGCGCCAACGTCATCAAGATCGAGCCGCCGGACGGGGACCTGTCCCGCGACCTGCCTCCCTATCTTGAAGACGGGATGAGCTCGTATTTCCTGAGCATCAACCGAAACAAGAAGGCGATAACGATCGACCTCAAGTCCCCATCGGGGCTTGCGATCGTTCACGAGTTGGTCGAGCGCGCCGACGTTGTGATGGAGAACTTTCGGCCCGGCGTCGCGGATCGGCTCGGAGTGGGCCACCGGCAACTCCAGGAGATAAACCCCCGGCTCGTCTATGCCTCCTTGACCGGATTCGGGCAAGATGGCCCAGGGCGCGATCTGCCCGCCTTCGACATCATCGCTCAGGCTATGGGCGGCGTGATGAGCTTGAATGGGCACCCCGGTTCGCCGTCAGCTCGTGTCGGAGTCCCGATCGGTGATGTGGTCGCGGGGATGTATGCGACCATCGGCGTCCTCGCCGGTCTTCAGGGCCGGGCGGACACGGGGAAGGGTGCCTACATCGACGTGTCGATGTTGGACAGCCAGCTCTCGCTGCTCAGCTACCTGGCATCGTCATACTTCACGAGCGGGAACGTTCCCGGACCGCAGGGGCGCGGGCACCAGGCCATCCCGACCTATCGTTCTTTCACGTGTCGGGACGGTGTCGAGATCGTGATCGCTGCGAATACCGGTGGCATGTGGGCACTGCTCTGCGAAGCCCTCGACATCCAAGCACTGACGACCGATCCACGGTTCGAGACAGCAGCTCTGCGACTCGCGAACCGGCATGAGCTCGAACCGCTGCTCGAGGAAGCCGCAGCCAGGTTCGATGGGGAGACGTTGCTTGGCCGTCTACGCGGCAAGGTGCCATGCTCGCGGATCAACTCCGTCGCCGAGGCGTTGGCCGAGCCGCAGACGCTCCATCGAGAGATGGTTCTCGATCTGAAGCCACCCACGGGCAGCGTGGCTCGCGTTGTGGGTAGTCCGATCAAGGTGGCCGGAACAACGCACCCGACCGACTTCCCGCCGACGCAGCATGAGCACGCGGAGGAGATCCTCCAGGGTTTGCTCGGCTGGAGCGGGGATGACGTGAAGGAAGCGGCGGTCAACGGCGCCTTCGGCCCAGGAGAGGTTGCGTAGCGATGGAACAGATCGATTTCGCGTCGATTCGGGCACTTGATGTCCACGTGCACGCTGTGCGGTCGAAGGCGTCGCCAGCCGAGTCGGATGGCCATTCGGGTGACCGAGCCCGTCGGTGGGCGGCTCCTCTCCCGACCGCAGAGGAGGTCGCCGTCGAGTTCCGCGACCGGAACATGGCCTGCATCATCTTCCCAGTCGATGATGAGGCAGTCACGGGCGAGACCCGCGTCCCGAACGAGGAGGTGGCCGCCGCAGCTCGGGAGAACCCCGACGTGCTCATCCCCTTCGCGAGTATCAACCCGCATCGCGGGAAGATCGGCCTGCTCGAGGCGCGCCGCTTGGTCGAGGAGCATGGGGTCCAAGGCTTCAAGTTCCACCCGAGCATGCAGAGCTTCTTCCCGGACGAGCGCCTCGCGTACCCGTTCTATGAGTTGATCGAGGAGCACGGGCTCCGAGCTGTCTTCCACACCGGCCAGACCGGGGCCGGCAAGACCTTGCCTGGCGGTGGAGGGGTATTGCTGAAGTACTCCAACCCACTCTGCTTGGACCAAGTGGCCGCTGATTTCCCCGACATGACCATCATCATGGCCCACCCCTCATTCCCATGGCAGCATGAAGCCCTTGCGGTGGCTGTCCACAAGCAGCGGGTGTACATCGATCTCTCGGGCTGGTCGCCGAAATACTTCCCCGACGACCTCGTGAAGTACTCGAACAGCCTGCTCAAGGACAAGGTCTTGTTCGGGTCCGATTTCCCCGTGCTCACTCCTGAGCGGTGGCTCGAGGACTACGACGAACGCGGGTTCAAGTCGGAGCTCAGGCAGGCACACCTGAAGCTCAACGCGATGCGCATGCTGGGGCTCGACCCAGAAGCCGGTACCGCTGGAGGTGGCGAGGGATGAGCGCGTGCACCCTGGGCCGCGGTCCCGAGGATCCACCGTGCCCGGCAGCGCTCTCGACGATCGAGGTCGCACTCGGCGTGCACCCTCGTTCCGCGCGCCGACCCCGGCAGAACCGGTCGAAACGGGCGTTCGGGCGAGGTAGAACCTAGCAGCTACCTATGCTAACCTGCGGTCAGACTACGGTCTGGGGCGGCGGGAACCGTCCGATCAAGTCACCGGGAGACTGGCGCCAAGCGGCGGCTGCTACGTCGCGAGGGTGTCGCTGGCGGATGCTCAAGTCCCCGCCCGGCCGGATGCTGAACGAGGGCACGAACCGACCAAGACGGCAGAGGAACTCTTGTGAGTCAGACGTGGACTTCTCTCGCGCATCCCTTGACCGACGACATGCCCCGGGCTCGCGACGAGTGGCCGTGTTCGTTCGCCATGACCTATCACCCGATCGACGATCGGCTGACCGGGCAGGTGACCGACATCTCGGTGACCAGCCACATCGGTACGCATATCGATGCACCGGTTCACATCTTCCCGAACGAGCCCTCGATCGACCAGTACTCGCCAGATCGATTCTGCGCGAAGGCGGTGGTGTTCCCGGTGCGGCGCGACGGGGCCGTGGAGGGCACCGCCGACG
>JBJHBB010000427.1:0-3076 GCA_050485265.1 Rhodothermales bacterium
GCGTCTGCGCGATCACGGCCGCGGCGTCGGAGGCCACAAACGTCTCGTTCTGCTCGCCGACGCCGATCAGCAGCGGGCTGCCCAGCCGGGCGACCACGATCTTGTCCGGATCGCGCTTGGAGACCACGGCGATGCCGTATGTGCCCTCCACCTGCTGAAGCGCGATCTCCACGGCCCGCTCCAGCGAGTCCTTGGCCCGGCCGTCGCCGTGGTTGTAGACCTCCTCGATCAGATGGACGAGCACCTCCGTGTCGGTGTCCGACGAGAAGGTATGGCCGCGCTCCTGGAGGCGCCGGCGCAGCACTGCCGCGTTCTCGATGATGCCGTTGTGGACGAGCGCGAACCGGTTACGGTCCGCAACGTGCGGGTGAGCATTCAGATCGCTCGGTGCGCCGTGGGTTGCCCAGCGGGTGTGGCCAATGCCCACACTTCCGGTGAGCGGATCGATGTCGAGCACCGCGGCAAGTTCGTCGACCTTGCCCTGCTTCTTGCGTACGTCCAGACGGCCATTCAGGATGGCAACGCCGGCGGAGTCGTAGCCACGATATTCGAGGCGCTTCAAGCCGGTTACAAGAATCTCGCTCGCCGGTCGACGGCCGATATAGCCTACAATTCCACACATTGGGGTCTGAAGTCTGAAGTGGTATAAGAGATATGGGTGGCGCTCACGCGGGCCGTGCGCCGTCGGTAGCGGCAACGTCACGTCGCGACGGTACCGTGCGACCAACAGCTTGAGCCACCAGGCGAATAGAATCCATCAAAGTGGCGAACTGGTCGAGATAGAGCGACTGTGGACCATCTGAAAGGGCGGTCGGCGGGTCCGGGTGCACCTCCACCATCAGCCCGTCCGCGCCTACGGCCACTGCGGCACGCGCGAGCGGAAGGACGTTGTCCCGGATACCCACGCCGTGGCTGGGATCCACGAACACAGGCAAATGGCTCCGCTGCTTCACAACCGGGACTGCCGAGAGGTCCAGCGTGTTCCGCGTGGCCGTTTCGAACGTCCTGATGCCCCGCTCGCACAGGATGACATTAGGATTTCCCGATGCCATCACGTACTCGGCGCTCATGAGCCACTCGCCAATCGTAGCCGAGAGACCACGCTTCAGCAGTACGGGGCGCTCGGAGCGGCCGATCTCGCGAAGCAGGTCGAAGTTCTGCATGTTACGCGTGCCAACCTGAAGCACGTCGGCGTACTCAGACACGACCCCGACCTGCGAGGGACGCATGACCTCTGTCACCACATGCAATCCATGACGGTCGCCCGCCTCGCGAAGGAGACGCAGCCCCTCCTCACCAAGTCCCTGAAAACTGTAGGGGGACGAACGAGGCTTGAACGCACCACCACGCAAGAACGTGGCGCCTGCCGAGGCCACGGCCTCAGCGGCCGCATCAAGCTGCTCCTCGCTCTCGACGGCGCAGGGTCCTGCCACGATGGCGAGTTCCGAATTGCCGATGACCGTTCTGCCGACCTCGACGGTGGTGTCCTCCTCACGCCAGGCGCGGCTGGCGTACTTGTACGGACTGGTGATTCGGAAAACGTCGGCGACGCCGTCGAGCATCTTCACGTGCCGAACGTCGAAGTCGGGCTGCACGCCGATCGCACCAAGCACCGTCTGGTTCACGCCGCCCGACCGGTGTACGTCGAACCCGTACGCGTTCAAGCGCTCGATCACGGCTTCGATCTCGGGCTCAGTGGCCCGCGGGCTCATTACGACGACCATATGGCGTGGCAGGGGTCTGGATGCGCCCAAAGATAGCGGGCGCAAACGGCATTACTACCTTACCCCTGACCGTCGCGTTTCTCGGTCGCTATGTATTCACGCCGGGTCAGTCCCGACGGTATCGCTCTAGCGTGAACTGGGTACCGAGATAGCGCCTGCGCACTTCTTCGTCCTCAGCCAGTTCCTCGGCGCTCCCGTGCTGGAAGATGCGACCATCGTAAAGCAGGTATGCTCTGTCGGTGATGGCGAGTGTCTCGTGGACGTTGTGGTCGGTGATCAACACTCCGATGTTCTTCTCGGCCAGACCTGCCACGATCTCCTGGATGTCCTCGACGGCAATCGGGTCGATCCCTGCGAAAGGCTCGTCCAGTAGAATGAAACTTGGCTCCGTGGCGAGTGCCCTCGCGATCTCGGTACGACGACGCTCGCCTCCGGACAGCGTATAGCCTTTGGACTTGCGCACCCGCTGCAAGCCAAACTCCTCAATGAGAGACTCCGTCTTAGTCCGCCGCTGCTCAGCCGGCATGCGGTGAAACTCCAGTACGGCCTCGACATTCTCCTCCACGGTCAGGTTCCGGAAGACCGAGGCTTCCTGCGCGAGGTAGCCGATTCCCCTCCTCGCCCGCTGGTACATCGGCATGCCGGTGATCTCGCTCTCGCCGAGAAAGATTCGGCCCGCATTGGGTGCAATCATCCCCACGATCATGTAGAACGTCGTGGTCTTACCGGCGCCATTGGGTCCAAGAAGTCCTACCACCTCTCCCTGCTTGACGTCGAGAGCGACGCCGTCCACGACCGTCCGCTTCCGATAGCGCTTGACGAGTCCTTCGGCTCGAAGCGCCAGACGCTCGGTATCGCGCATGCGAGTCTCCTCAACTGCGTTCGTCTCCGGCATCGTCGCGGGCATTGGTTTCGGGGGGAGGCGGCTCGGGCAGAGGAAGCTCTCTGAACCGGTCTTCAGGCAGGAGTGGTTCGTCCTCTGGATCTGCGTCCAGATCGTCGATTGCTTCGTCGATCTCCAATGGTTCGGGAGCGTCGTCGATCTCCGGTCTTGGTGGAAGGGTGAAGGGATCCGTCAGGGGCGGCCGTCCCGCGAGCAGGGCGCTTACCGTCGGTCGGCGCTCAGGTTGATAGGGTGGGCCGTCCAGCGCGAAGGGCGTCGGGATAAGCTCCGCGTCGTAGTAGTTGCCCTCCAGGTTGGCGCTTACGTTGATTCGTTCAATGTCATCGCCCCGAAAGTGGAAGGTCATGCTGTCTCCTGAAACCTGTGTTCCACCCTGCAGCTGACCGAGACTGTCCGGTCGGAAGAATATGGCTTCTGCGTTCGGCCAGACGCGGATCTGCCTCAGAGA
>JBJHBB010000428.1:0-3070 GCA_050485265.1 Rhodothermales bacterium
GTGTAACCCGCTCTCCGTTCCGGGATGCTGCGGGCAATCCCACGAACCAGAATTACCTCAACGCACGGGCCGGAACCGGCGGCATCACCATGGAGTTCGACGTCGAACAGACGGCTTTCAACCTCTTGTGGGGTTCGGTCGATCCAGATCCGGCGACCTACAACGAGCTGACGTTCACGTTCTCTGGTCAAGCAGGACAGGAAGTGATTACCGGCCAGGATGTCGTTGCCGCCCTGCTCGTACCTTTCACTGCGGGCGAAACCAACCTGGCCGTGCAAATCTCGGGCCTCACCGCGTTCAACACGATCACGGTCACCGCGTCGCAAGAGGCGTTCGAGTTCGTCCCGGGCGTGCCGGTCGCCGTGCCTGCGCCTGGTGCGCTCGCGCTGCTGGGCACGGGCTTGCTGGCGCTGTTCCTGGCCGGGCGCCGTCGCCTGTAAGAAGAAGTCCGGGCCCGTCGTGGCCGAGAGATAGCAATTTCGCGCTCTGCGCAGGGGCGGTGTCGGATTTGACGCCGCCCCTTTTTTTTCTGACTGGGCCTCAGCTCAGCTGGGTTTGTCGTGAGCTCCAGGCGAAAGTGAGCCGTCGAGCGTGGCTATTCCAGGCGCGTCCAGACCAGTTCCGTCGGCATGCTCTCCAGTTCCTCCGCGTCGAAGGCGGTGATTGAGAAGTACCAGGTCCCGGATTCGAGGGAGTCGACGACGTACGTCGAGATACCGGGATTGTCGATGATGATTCGAGCATCCATGCGCGACGGTGAGTCGCCGTAATAGATCTTGTATCCGGCGAGATTGTTGAGCGGGCTTCCGTCTGCGCGGTCGGTCGGCGGCAGCCACGAGAGCGTCACGCTGCGCGCCTCGGGAATCCCAGGTGGAGTCTCGGTTCCGGGCGGAGTTTCGGGCTCGGGAGGAGTCTCAGGCTCGGAAGGAGTCTCAGGCTCGGAAGGAGTCTCAGGCTCGGGAGGAGTTTCGGGCTCGGGAGGAGTTTCGGGCTCGGGAGGAGTTTCGGGCTCGGGAGGAGTCTCGAGCTCGGGAGGAGTCTCGAGCTCGGGCAGGGCGCCGACGTCCCAGTTGTCGGGCAGCGACGGAATGACGTCTTCCATGTCCTCTTCGCAGGCGCAAAGAAGGCAGACGATGGACAAAATCAAGCCGAGGCGGCGCAGCGACTTATGCGTCGCATGCGCGCCGCCGTCCCGGGCGCTCCACATGCTTTCCCCTTTCGTGCAACGACCGCTGAGACCGTCCGGTGCAAGGCCTGGAAAGGTCGCGAGGCACGCTTCTGTTTTTGTTTGTAGCCTCGGACAACGCACTGGGCGTCGAAAGGTAGACGCACAGTACGTGCAATTTTCTCGCAGCGTGTACTGGTGGTCAGCGCTTCATGCGGCCTCGCCGGGAGCGAAGGATTTTCGCTCGCTCCCTTCGTGCGGCGCGGCCGTGAGCCAGGGGTGGAAGCAGGGAGATCAATGCAATTGCGTGTAGACGACGTCCGTCGGCATGCTCTCCAGACCCATGCTGTCCACCGCGGTCATCGTGAAGTACCAGGCGCCCGGTTCGAGCGGCTCGATCACGTAAGCCGATAGTCCGGGGTTGTCGAGCACGATCGTGTGGGTCAACTCGGCAGGCGAGTTGCCGTAGTAGATCCTGTACTCGGCGAGGTCGTAGAGCGGCGAGCCGTCCGCGCGGTCGGTGGGCGGAAGCCAGGACAGCGTCACGCTCGAAGCGGAGCCGCCGCTGCCTGGGTCGTCGTCGTCGCCTGGGTTGATGCCGGCACCTGGGTTGTTGACGCCGCCACCGCCTGCACCGATTCCTGGATCCGGCGGATTGACGGGTGGGGGTTGGCTGATCCCTCCCGAAGAGTTGCCTGGAGTCGCAGGTCGTTGCAGTGAAGGGGTGCTTCCCTCGCTCTCCTCGCCGCAACCGGTGAGCAGTGTCGCGGCCAGCAACAGCACGCCGAGTGTCGCGCGCGTTCGACACGAGGAGCGGTCTGCGGTGTGCGGATATCGGGCCATGTGTTTCCCTGTCTCGATTCTTGGTTGGACGGCATGACGCGCAACATCGGCGCCGATGCGAGGCAGGGTTCGTGGGGTATGACGATGCCTCCCTCGCGCACGTGCAGTGTCGAGGGCAGGGGAGATGGCGGCAATGAAGCGCTGCAGTATTTGTGCAGCGAGTCACACGCGAGAGCAGGTGCGTGCGACGTTGTGCGTCTTACGTTAAAACGCGCACCGCTGAAGCGATGCAATCAGGCGGTCGACGTATCACTCGAAGAGGCGGTGAGATCGGCGTTGGAGATGTCGCACTTTGACATAAGGTCGTAGAGCGTAGGGCGTGTAACACCGAGAAGCTCGGCGGCTTTGGAAATATTGCCGTCCGTGCTGGCCAACGCTTCGCGAATCGCTCTTCGTTCGGCGCGTTGTCGAACCTCGCGAAGATTCAGAGTGCCGGCGCGTTCTGCGTGCAGCGACAAGCCGAGATCCTCCGCGGTGATGCGCTTGCCTTCCGCCATGATGAGCGCATTCTTGATGCGGTTTTCCAGCTCACGTACGTTGCCGGGCCAGCCATGGCTTTCGACGGCAACTTGTGCGTCTTCGGTGAAGCCCGTGATGCGCTTGTTCATCTCTCCGGCCATGCGCATCAGTACGCTTCGGGCGAGTACGATCCTGCCTTCCTCACGCTCACGCAGCGGAGGCAGCTCGAGCGTGACTTCGCTGATTCGGTAGTAGAGATCCTCGCGAAAGCGCCCTTCGCGAATCGCCGTCGCGAGGTCCTGGTTGGTGGCGCACACCACGCGCACGTCCACCGGGATTTCGCTGCGCCCGCCGATGCGCTCGACTACGCGCTCCTGCATGAAGCGCAGCAGCTTCGCCTGCAACGGCAGCGGCATGTCGCCGATCTCGTCGAGGAACAGCGTTCCGTTGTTCGCGGTTTCGATGCGGCCGGGCGTCTGCTTGTGCGCGCCGGTGAATGCGCCCTTCTCGAAGCCGAAGAGCTCGGACTCCAACAGGTTCTCGGGGATCGCAGCACAATTGATCGCTACGAACGGTTGCTTCTTGCGCGGACTGAGCTCGTGC
>JBJHBB010000429.1:0-3066 GCA_050485265.1 Rhodothermales bacterium
CATCCGCACACGATGGAGCGTCATCTGGGGAGGGTGGGGTGGGATAGAGGCAACGGTAGCAGGGCGCTCCCGCAGAGTCGAACACGGAGACCTCACCGCGAAACTGCAGAACCGAGGCGTAGATCAGCGGGACCGCCTCGAGGACGGCAGCATCGTTCACGAGGTACTTGGTGGCGAAGTTATCCGACCCGTCAACGACCACATCGTAGGCGCCCACGATGGTCCGCGCGTTGGAAGGCATGAGACGCTGACGATGGCGGCGAACCGTCACAAACGGATTGACGGCGGAGAGACGCTCGGCCACGACATCGACCTTCGGACGCCCAATGTCAGCGTCTGAGAATAGAACCTGACGATGCAGGTTGGCAGTCGCGACGACGTCGTCATCGACGATGCCCAGTGTGCCGACCCCGGCGGCGGCGAGATAGGTGAGCACCGGGGTACCCAATCCCCCAGCTCCAATCACCAGTGCAGACGCGTCCGCGAGACGCTCCTGCCCCGCACGACCCACCTCAGGCAGAGTCAGGTGTCGGCTATATCGTTCGAGCTGGGATGGCGTGAGGGACATCTACCGTGCGTCGGGTTGGGGCGGCAGAAAAAGCAGCACGCCCGTGACAACGAGAACGTTTGTGATGAGGAAGAACGTGGCCTCCTCGATGGGGAGTCCGAGTGGTCGGATGTTAAAGCTCAACTCGCGCGAGATGTCCCAGATTCCGAGGCGGATGGCTACGGTGTCCGCGACCCAGAGGTAGAGAGTCGGGATCGCGATGCCAGTCAGCCAGGCGATTCGTTCCTGCCAGATTTGCCTGGATCCAATCCACGCCAGCGCGGCGAGAACCGGCGCAGCCCATGCCAGAATCAGGCCCATGTAGAGCGACGACGTGCCCGTTAGCATAAACGCTCCAGCGGCAGCTACGAGCAACCACCATGCGGTGTGGCCGATACGGAAACCTTGTGGTACAGGTGAGAGGTCAACCGGCAGGCGCATCCGGATGAGACACAGGAACAGGCCGGTCAGAATGGGCTGAAGGATGAAGAAGGCGTATTCCTCCATAGGAACGTAGCCGATAGTGCCCAACACACGGTCCTCGCCGTACCACCATACCTCACGGTACACCAGGTAGTTGTCCCAGGGGATCGTGTACGTGAAAGCGATCAGGCATAGCAGTCCGATGGCCTTCCACGAGGGACCCTTCCCGACACCCGCCATGGGCGAAGGTTGGGCCGCCCAAAGTATCAGGATGGCGGGGACGATAAATACCAGGTGGAACTGCAGATAAGTCATCTGAGGCGACGAGAGTCGAGGTCTTTCAACAACACGCGCGCGGCATTTCGTCCTGAGGCACCCATTATGCCGCCGCCAGGATGCGTGCTCGCACCGGTCAGATACAAACCCTTGAGATGGCTGCGATACCTCGATAGCTCCATCGACGGTCGCATGGCGAACATCTGGTCGATGCTCATCTCGAGATGCATCACATTGCCTCGCCTGAGACCCAACTCCCGCTCGAGCCACAGCGGATGCTGAAATAGACTTCCCACGATCGAGTCTTTCGTTCCAGGGGCGTATACCTCGAACGCGTCGATGATGCGCTCCGCCACTCTTGGCCCGATGTCATCCCACTGGGCCCCTCCGGCGAGTTCGTAGGGGAAGTATTGCGCCCAGAGCCACAGCACCTCGCCTCCGGGCGGGGCCAGCGATGGATCGACGGCGCTAAAGCTCATTGCGACGATCGGTGGGTCGCTCGCAGGCGATCCCGCCAGAAACTCGCCGTAGGCCTTGCTGATCTGTCGTCGGTCACGGCAGACGAGTTGCAACGCTACGCGTGCGTCGTCCCCGGGGTGGGATGCGTACGTGAGTGGCCGAGAGAGAGCCAGGCGCACGATTGCCCCAAACCCATTCCCGACGCGGACATCGTCGAGGCTAGGGGACCGGTGCTCGGCGGGAAGTCTCTCATTGGTCTCCAGGATGTGTGCTCCCGATACGACGGCGCGGGCCGTATACACGTCGGCGCCAACCCGAACGCCCACGGCGCGGGAGCCCTCCACGAGAATCTCAGCGACGGCGGCATTGGTGAACACCTTCCCGCCATGATCCTCGATGTGAGCGGCAAGCGCCTGGGTGAGCATTCCAGAGCCTCCGCGTGGTCGGGCGATCCCGCCCTCATGATATAGCGGGTGCCAGAGGAGAAACGGAGCTGACATGGGCTCGGTGGGAGGGGGGCCTGACTGTGCTGCCATCCACACCAGCGGCGCAATGACCTTCTCCTCCCGGAAGTACTGCGTCACCACATCGCCGTACGGGCGCATGATGGTGGAGAGGGCCGACTTCCAATCGACCTTGGACCGCGATCCCCAGACTAGCTTCTTGCCTAGCTCGAGCGGGCTGGGAGTGGTCAGGAAGGCCTCTCTGACGCTCTCACCAAATGGCAGCCAGTCATCGATGAATCTCCGGTAGGCGTCTCCCTCACCTGGGAAACGGGTCTCGAGCTCGTGGCAGGTTCGGTCCACATCGCGATAGAAGAAGACGCTGTCCCCGTCCTCGAACGGGGCGAAGAACAGCGGATCCACCTCCAGATACTCCAGACCGTAACGTTCGAGCTCCAGCTCCTCGACGACGGGCGTGAGCCTGATCAAAATGTGCGCGCTTCCACCGATGTCGAACTGGTAGCCGGGGACCAGTTCCTCGGTCGCCACGGCACCGCCAACGATGTGCCGCCGCTCGAACACCGCCACCCGGTGACCGGCCTGAGCGGCGTAGGCCGCCGTGATAAGAGCGTTGTGCCCCGCGCCAATGACGATGACATCGTAGTCTGGCTTGCGACGCGACACGCGGGGATGAGATTATTAGGGGACGTATACTGCGCCGCCGTCTACCGCGGCCCCCAGCTACGGTTTCGCTGCCATGCGCATCATCGACATCAGCCAACCCCTTCGCGCGGGAATGCCCGTCTGGCCCGGGGATCGCGGATTCGAACCGGCATGGTCGGCTCGGAAAACCGAAGGAAGCAGCGTGAACGTCGGAGCCGTCGCCATGAGCCTCCACACGGGCACCCACGCCGACGC
>JBJHBB010000430.1:0-2265 GCA_050485265.1 Rhodothermales bacterium
GTTGAGGGCCGTGTGACCTAACGGTCATGGGGGTTCAAGTCCCCCCTCGCGCACCGGACAGCTATACCCCTCCAGCAGCAGACGCGGCAGCGAAGCGGGCAAACCGAAGCTCCGGCACCGAGCAGGGACCTCGTCCTGTCTCGGCCGCGTGTGGCACGAACTGCCTGTCCACCCCGTGACCCTTCCGGCCTCCAGGTGGATGCGGTCCCGCATCAGGCACAGCAGTTCACTGTGACGCATCCCCGTGGTGGCGAGGGGCCTCCAGAGCCGCCATGGCCGGTCCGGCCTGCTCCACGACCTGCCCGGCCAACGCACGCTCCCGCTCCAAGCGCTGCGAGGCGACACTCGGTGCCGTGGCACGCAACGTGCTGCC
Organism: Rhodothermales bacterium; assembly: GCA_050485265.1. Taxonomy (GTDB): domain Bacteria; phylum Bacteroidota; class Rhodothermia; order Rhodothermales; family JANQRZ01; genus JBJHBB01. The sequence goes on from JBJHBB010000430.1 coordinate 374, forward strand.
CTCCCGGCCGAGTGGTCCGCTCAGCCGACACTCCCGAGCAACGCTGGTCGCTCCTCGTGCCAACCAGTGAGCTGCTGGTAGGCGTGTGCGGCTCCCAGGACCCTGCCGTCGTGCCATGCGGGCCCGATGAGCTGCATCGCGACGGGGAGGCTCTCAACGAAACCGCACGGAACGGAGACCGACGGAAGGCCCGCAAGCACCGTCGCGTTCGCCGGACCGGTCAGAGCAGCCGTCTTCGCGAAGAGGTCCGGGTCATCTGTTCGTAGCGCCGGCTGGGCGACCATCGGAGTGAGCAGAAGGTCGACATCTGTCAGGATGCGCTCGAACTGGCGGACCCAGTCGGCCTGCCACGCGCGTGCGCGCGCGTAGTCCACCGCGGTCATCGATGCGCCGCTCAGCAGACGATCCCGGACGTAGTCACCGAACAGCTCCGGGGCACGTCGCATGCGCTCCTCGTGCACCACGGTTGCATCAGGGTTCCGGATGAACTGGGTCATTCGCGGCATCTCATCCACGCGCTCCACGCCGACCTCCGGCACCACGACGGCCCCAGCCTCGACGAACACGTCAGCAGCCGTGAGAAGCGCGCGCTCGACCTCGGGGTGTAGGTCGCGGAAGAATGCAGCTCGCGGCAGGCCGATCCTGAGACCTTGGACGCCTCGGTCCAGCTCCGCGACGATGTCATCGCTCGGGCCTCTGGTAGAGGTCGGATCCTGCTCGTCGTAGCCTTCGATAGCAGCGAGCAGATGTGCGACATCTCGTGCCGTGCGGGCCAGCGGGCCGACAGTGTCCAGGTGTGGACTGACCGGGATGGTGCCTCGGTTGGACACCCGGCCAGGCGTCGGACGGATCCCCACCACACCGCACAGCGCCGCAGGGATCCTGATGGAGCCTCCCGTGTCTGTCCCGAGCGCACCACAGGCCATCCCGGCAGCCACGGCAGCAGCAGATCCGCTGCTCGAGCCACCCGGGTTCCGGTCCAGATCCCACGGGTTGCGCACTTCGGGATAGTGCGGGTTCTGGGCGGTCCCCGCCCCCATCGCGAACTCGGCCATCGAGGCCTTCCCGATGAGGACAGCCCCCGCGGCATCCAACCGGCGCACGACCTCCGCATCACGCGTGGGGACGTGCTCCGCGAGATGGCGCGAGCCCGCCGTGGTCCGCACGCCGGCCGTCTCGATGTTGTCCTTCAGGACGATAGGCATGCCGTGGATCGGACCTACCGGGCGACCGAGCTCTCGCTCACGATCCCGTGCAGCTGCCGACTCGAGGGCTTGGTCAGCGACGACGGTCATGAGCGCGTGGACGCCAGCGTCGTGCTGGGCGATGCTCCTGAGGCACGCCTGGACCCGGTCGACGCTGCTCAACTCCCCGTGTCCGGTCGCTGCAACGGCATCACTCATCGAGTCTCCGCCTTCCTGATCCGAGCCATCCGAACCTGCCCGCGAAGGCCCCAGAGCAGAACGCCGAGTGCGATGGTGAGGATGATGGCTGTGTACGGACGGGTGACGAAGGCAACGTAGCTTCCCCGGGTGAGGTTCAGCCCAACACGGAAGGTTCTCTCGATGTCCGAGGAGAGGACGGCAGTCAGCGCTGCGGCCGCCGGCGGATACCCGTAGCGGAGCATGAGGTACCCCACGATGCCGCACACGATGCAGACGATCACATCGAAGGTCCGCAGCTGCAGCGAGTACACGCCGACCACGGTGACGCCCATCGCGATGATGATGATCGCAGAGCGGTTCAGGAGCACCGCCTTGAGGAGGACCTTCGACATCCACCATCCGGTCACGACCATGAGAAGGGTGCCGCCCAGCATCCCGGCCACCAGCCCACTGACCAGGTTCGGGTTCAACTCGATGAACCGCGGACCGGGCGCGAAGCCTTGCGCA
>JBJHBB010000430.1:2275-3056 GCA_050485265.1 Rhodothermales bacterium
CAGCGAGCGCGCCGAGCAGCAGCGCCATGGACCCGCTTCCGGGGATACCGAAGCCGATAGTGGGGATGAGCTCACCAGCGTTGGACGCGTTCTGCGCGGCCTCGTTCGCGGCGATCCCTTCGATCGACCCCTTGCCGAACTCCTCGGGGGTCTTGGATGCCAGTTGGGCCTGCTGGTAGGAGATGAGCGCGGCAGGGGTGCCACCAGCGCCCGGGAGTGCACCGACAAGTGTGCCGATGACGGTTCCGGAGATGATCGGGTACCACAACTTGCGCAACACCCTGACAGGGGGGAACGACGTGTCGAACTCAGCTTCGGCGTCCTCCCACGAGAATGCCTGACGCGCCTGCCGGAACAGCTCACTGAGGGCGAGCAGCCCGATGAGTGCGGGGGCAACCGGGATGCCTTGGCGCAGCGTGTAGAGCCCGTAGTCCAGGCGGACCTCCGTCCCGACAGGGTCGAAACCGATGATCCCGATCGCGAGCCCGAAGGCAGCAGCGATGAGCCCCTTGGAGATGTTTCGCCCGGTGAGGCTGACGACGGCCAGCATGCCGACCATGAACACCGCGAAGAGTTCGGGAGCGAGGAAGGAGTAGGCGAGGCGGGCGAGTGGGACGACGAGGGCAAGGAAGAAGAAGATGCTGATGACCTGCCCCACCGCTGAGCCGACGAGATGCACGCCCAGCGCCAGACCACTCTTGCCTTGCCGGTGGAGCGCGTACCCGTCAATCGCTGTCATGACCGCAGCGGTCGACCCGGGCACACCGAGGAGGATTCCGGG
>JBJHBB010000431.1:0-3048 GCA_050485265.1 Rhodothermales bacterium
CTGCAGGACCGCTTCAGAGGCAGCTTCGCGCACGAGCTGGTCCACGTCGTGGCGCGTGAGTTCGGCATGCCTGTCCTGCGAGCGTCCCCGGCGGTCGGTCTGGTGGAAGGATTGGCCGTGGCGCTCGAGCCACCCGGCGGGCATCCGAGCCTTCACCAGCAAGTCGCCGAGGGTGTCCGTATGCGCGAAGATCTCGGCCTCTATCCAGGCTCGCTTGCTGAGAGCGTAGCGTCACAGCTCAGCCCGATTGGCTTCTGGGGTGGACGTGGAGGCGTGAGCTACGTCACCACCGGCAGCTTCGTTCGGTATCTGCTCGACGAGCACGGTCCGGAGCCCATGCGGGAGGCTTATCGGACCGGCAGAATCGCTGCTGCCTATGGAAGGCCAGTCATCGACCTTGCACGTGACTGGGAGGCCTTCATCAAGCAGATTCCGGAGGATGAGGATGCGGCGCTGGTGGCGCGAGCTCGCTTCTCGGTCCCCTCACTCTTCGAGCGCCGATGTCCCCACTACGTTCCTCCCCGCGTGCGTCGGATGCGCGAGGCACAGGCAGCCGCTCTGGCCGGAGACACGCTCAGGGTGCTCGATCGCTACGACGCAGCCCTCGAGGCCGACAGCACGCACCAGTCGGTACTGGTGGCGTGGGCGGCGGCACATCTCTCCGTCGGACGTAGTGAAGAAGCGCTGGCACGCCTCGAGCGTTCAGTCCAGCGTGCCGACACCCTCGCCGGCTTTTCGCTCTTGGTCCGATTCGGGGATGGACTCCGGATCGGATCCCGCCACACGGAGGCAGACTCAGTCTTCGGTGCGGCACTCGAGCTTTTGCCCTCAACTGCGACTGATCAGCGGAGTCTGTTGGACGTGCGGCGCCACCTTAACTCCTCGGCTCTCCGGGACCTGCTGGCGCCAGTTCCGCCCAGAGTTCGGATGCAGGCTCTGAGACAGCATGCCGGGACAGACGCTTACGTGGCCCTCCTGGCAGCGGAAGTCGGTGAGTTCGGTATTGCCGTCGACGCACTCGATCGTTCGGCTGCGGTACTTGCCCCGGCAACGCGGCTCTCGTGGGAGGCCCGTTACAGGCAAGCGCTGGGCGATCTTCCGGGGGCAATCCGAGCTACTCGAGCTGCGATTGCTGCGTTCGAGTCTGCTGAGTTGCCGCTCATGGTCGAGGTTCAGAGAGATCGGTTGGAGATGCTGCTGTGGCTCTCGCGCCGACCTGCCGAAGCGCCTGCCTAGGCTGTCCAAGAACTTGCATCGCAGCCGCGTTGTACGCCGGACCGTACAGCGTCTACCCATGCGTTCCTTCCCCCAGATCATCTTACTGGTTGGCCTGCTTGCGCTTGGCTGCGCCGGTCCGGATGGCGTCTCGAACGACCAGCGGACCACCGCGTCTCGTGGGGCCGGCGTGACCGGTTTCTCGCCGCAGCCGACCGCCGAGGACGTGCGCACCGTCCAGCTGTACCGCACCGGTTCGGAGGCGTCGCTGCCGGTGATTGCCCTCGGCAGTGGGCAGACCCTCACACTCAGGTTCGACACTCTCGATGACGGCCGTGGTGGCCCGGTGTCCGTGCAGTTCTTTCACACCGACCGATTCTGGAATCAGCGGCTGATGCCGGTCGAGTACCTGCGCGGCTTCCAGTCCGACGATATCCGGGATTATCAGCAGTCTGCCGCCACGCGGGTTCGCTACACGCATTACCGCTACGAATTCCCCAACAACGTCATCGAGTTCACCCGGAGCGGCAACTTCATCGTGCGGGTGACTGAGCTGGGGGATGACCGCGCCGTGCTGTTCGAGCGGGCATTCTTCATAAGCGAGGAGACCGCGGAGGTGGCGCTCGATGTGCAGAGCGGCATCGGTGCCGGCCTCGGTGGCCCCTTCATGCAGCCGGTCGCGAGGGTCCGGCCGCCGTCGCGTTTTGCATCCCCGCTGTATGATTTCGACGTGTGCTTCGTGCGCGAAGGACGTTTCGAGGTCACGCGGTGCTCGCAGGACCCGACGTTGATGGGTGCGTCGTTGTACCAGTTCTTTCTGCCGCGCGATCGCGCCTTCGAGGCCCCCGGGCCGCGGTACGACCTGGACCTATCGATTCTGGGAGCCGGACCGCAGATCGCCGCCGTCGACCTATCGGTATCCCCGTACCGCATTACGCTCCAGGCCGACGACGTGCGATTCTCACCCGCCTTCTTTGATGACCAGTTGCTGGCCGGTCAGCCGGTGATCCGCGGGGCGGTTCAGACACTCTCTCGACCAGAAACCCAGGCGGAGTATGTGGCGACCACCTTCACGTTTGTGCCGTCCGAAAGGCAGCGTGTGGCCGGCCGCGTACTGCTGACCGGGAGTTTCAACGGATGGGAGCTCAATCCAGCGTTTGAGATGCAGTGGGACGAAGAGAGCGGGACCTACGTGGGTACGTTCCTCATCAAGCAAGGGAAGTACAGCTATTCCTACTACGTCGAGGATCCCGTCGAGCAGGAGCGCAGGCGGCGCACCGTTGACCTTGGCCGGTCGACACTCTACACTGCGCTAGTCTATCTGCACGAGCCGACCTACAACACCGATCGCCTTCTCTCGGTGCAGAGCGTGATTGGCCAATGAGCCGAGAAACAGAGGATTCGGCCTCCGTCCTCGTGCTCTTCGGCACGCAGACCGGCAACTCGGAACTCCTGGCTGAGGCCATCGGCACGTGGCTCGAGGATGCTGGAATAGAGGCGCCGGTCATGGACATGTCCGAGGCCTATCCAGAGCTATTAGAAGAGTACAAGAGACTCATCGTGGTGCTGTGCACCTGGGCCGATGGCACATTCCCCGATAACGCGGTGGCGTTCTGGGAATCGCTCCTCGAGCTAAAGCCGGACTGCACCGGCATGAGGTTTGGGATCGTCGCCCTCGGCGGGCGAGTCGGTGGCCGATCCGCCGGCATGAACGACCGGGCCGAGGCGGATCGTCGCTTCATGGACCTGGCGCTCCGCCTCGCCCGCCGCGGCCTCGGCCGAACCTGGCCCAACCCGGCGGTCGGCTGCGTCGTCGCCAGGAACGACCGTATC
>JBJHBB010000432.1:0-3047 GCA_050485265.1 Rhodothermales bacterium
CCTAGGCGGAGCAAGTGGTTAATCTCTGTTCGTACGTACTGCGGGCGCACGCCAGCGCCGTCAGCGACACGCTGCTGCCAGAACCGCTGGTCCTCCCCAGCGATCCAGAGAGCCACTCGGAGGCGCGCGGGCCGGCCGAAGAGTTCCGCCCCAACCAAATCGACGATTCCGTCGGACATCATAGGACCCCTGACATACGAAGTATGACATAACTTGTGTTCGGGCTGTTGTCCGGCTTTCGTAACGCTGATGGGGCACTTGCGAGGGGTCTCGGGGGCAGGGCCGTCACGCATAGACGGCTTCGAGCTTGTGTTCCTGGACGCCGAAGGCGAGCAGGTGCGTCGTCGCCTGCAGCACGTCTCGCATTACCGATTCGAAGACGTGGGAATGGTTCGGCGGCCGCCGTCATACCACGGTCAACGGAACTTTCCTGGCTTCTACTGGGCTGCCTCGAATCGCCGGCTCCTCGGCTACGAGTCACGTCTGGAGGAGTCAAACCTCATGATCCTCGATCAGCAACGGAACGTCGACGCCCTGTCAACCCAGCCCTTCTGGCTTCACTGGGAGGACGCGGATGGCAAGCGTCGGAGTCACGCTCCCGACGCGTTCGTCCGCTATGGCGACGGCACCTGCTGTGTCGTTGACGTCCGGACCGGAGCGCGTGTTGAACAGGACCGCTGGCGTTTCGAGACCACTGCGGAGGCGTGTTCAACGATTGGCTGGAAGTACAAGCTCCTCTCCGAGCCAGCCCCGGTGCTTCTGTGGAATGTCCGGTGGCTCTCGGGCTACCGGCGACCGTCCCCCGAGTTCGAGCGTCGCGCCCCTGAGCTACTCGAGCGGGCGAACCGCCCCATCGAACTGCGGGAACTCCTCAATGGGTGCGACACCGCCGTACGTGCGTGTGCCTTCCACCTGTTGTGGACCTCTGAGCTGACCACCGCCTTGGACCACGAACCCCTCTCCGCCCACACGGTAGTGGTAAGCAGCCGATGAGCAATCATGAACTGCGGGTGGGCAGCCTGGTCGTCGACCCCGACGAGCGGCAGTGGTCCATCATCGCTGTCGAGGACCCCGGTTCAGGCATGAGCCCGTGCTTCCTTCTGCGTGCCACCAGTGGCACACAGCGACTGCGCGTTCTAATCAACGAGGTCTTGTTCCACTGGACTTCGGACGGTGAAGGCCGCAGACCGGACACCTTCCCCTGGGGGCTCATCGAGGGCCTCCCGAAGAGGCATCGCGAGGAGTTCGAGTGGCGACGGAACCATGTCGTGGAGATGTGTACTGGTCGGCTTCCGAGCGCCGAGGACATCAACCCGACATATTCGCCCGAACTCCCCATCGGCCAACGAATTCGCGCGAAGGAGAACGAGCTCGCCGCCGAAGAACGGTGGTCGCCTCCCGCCTCCAGGACCCTGCGCAGATGGAGAGACTCGTACCTGGCCGAGGGTGAGTGGGGTCTATTGAACAAGAACTGGCTCCGCCAAGCCGACCCCCTCTCGCGAGCGGATAGCCGAATCGTCTCTGCCTTGCGCGCCGAGATCAGTGCGGTCCGCGACGAGTCGAGCCTCGACCGCATCGCGATCATAGGTCGTGTCAAGCATCAGCTACGAGACGTGTTCGAGTGTGAGTGCACGGCACCGGGCGATGCCTGTCGCGATCGCCACGTCGAAGTGCCCGAGGGCCATATTCGGGCCGACGGCGGGGACGCGAAGTCGCTGATGAGAATGCCTTCGATCGCCACCTGGTACCGCTACATCGACGCCCTCCAAGCAGGCACGTACACCTTCGCCGAAGCGAACACCCGACGTAGCAACTGGTTGCCGGAGCAGGGGTACACCCCCACGTACGCGACCCGGCCCGGCGAGTGGGTCCAAGCAGACACGAGCGACCTCAACGTCCTGACCGTCTACCCCCACAAGAATCGCATCTACACGGGGGCAGCCCGCCTCAGTCTTGCCCTTGACGTGGCGACGCGATCCATCCTCTCCTGGCGCTTCACGCCGAAGGACCCGAAGGCGGTCGACGTCTCCATGCTCGTCGCGCAAGCCCTGACCCCTGAGCCGATGCGGCCAGACTGGGAGGACCGACTCCGGGCGTCGCACGCGTCAAGTCCGCTTGCGTCCCTTGTGTCGATCGACGAGCGGCTCGCTGCAGCCGCGGCTCGGCCTGTCGTGTTCCCGGAGGTCTTCGCAACCGACCAAGGGAAGCAGTACGTGTCGAAGACGACATCCCGTGTCGCAGAACGTCTAGGAATCTCCCTCCTCATCGGCCGCCCGTATACAGGGAGCGACAAGGCATCGGTCGAGCGGACGTTCAAGAGCATCAACTCGCTATTCAGCCAGTATCTCGCGGGTTACCGCGGCCGGAACAGCGCCCACCGGGGCTACCAGATCGACGGCAAGGCTGTCTTCCGACTTGATGAGCTGCACGCGCTGTTCAGCTGGTGGGTAGTGAACGTCTGGCAGAGGCGGCCACACAAGGGGCTCCGGAACCTCCTGTTGCCAGGACTGATTCACACCCCCAACCAGATGTACGCGGCGGCGGTCTCCGTCGCTGGCTACGTGCCCCGCCCGCTCAGCCCCACGGACTACGTAACCCTACTCCCCCATCACTTCCGGGTGGTCAGCCGACGAGGCATCCAGTACGACAACCGGATCTACGAAGCCCCCGAACTGCGCAACTACCGGGGAGAGCCGTCAGGTCTGCTCGGACAGAAGAACAAGTGGATGATTCACGTGGATCCCACGGACCTGAGCCGCATCTGGCTACACGATCACCGAACCGACGAGACCATCCCCGCAGAGTGGGTGTACAGCGACAGGCTCACGCAGCCGTTCACCACGGAGGTCTGGAACCTCGCCTGGCAGCTAGTGCACAACAACGACGCCTACGCCGCCAACGAGGCGGGTGCGGCGCAGTTGCTGGCGAAACTTGAGGAGGGTGCCTTGGATCTTGACAAGCGGGGTGAGGCCATCATGGCGCGAGCGGAGGCCACCCCCGCCCTCGTCGTCGTGCCTCCAGCCGCGGACCATCAGTTTGATCTCGAC
>JBJHBB010000433.1:0-3037 GCA_050485265.1 Rhodothermales bacterium
TCCTGAGCGACCTCGGGTACGAGGGCTCAATCGTGGGGCGACACGCCTTCGACCTGACGCTCGATCGGCGGACGCCGGTCGTGGGCGATCAGGGCGGGATCGACTACGAAGAACTCGCCCGCGTGCGCCCGACGCACGTGCTGCTGGAGCGAGGCGCCAGCGAGCCGCCGCCCCGGCTGATCGAGCTGGCCGGGTCTCGAGGCTGGACGATCAGCGAGCATCCCATGCTGTCCTTGGAGGACATCCGCACCGCGACGCGTCGTGTGGCGGATCTGCTGGGCGAAACGGAGGCCCACGACCGCGCCGAGGCGCTTCTGGCTGAGATGGATCGGGCGTGGTCCCGCGATGAGCGCGTGGCGTCGAGAATGGGCCGCACGCTGGCCCTGTACTCGGCCGAACCCATCGGCGCCGCGGGACCGGGATCGTTCCACCACGAGCTGCTGTCGGCGCTGGGCGCCGAACCCGTCCCGGATCGCGGCAGGGCGTACATCGTGATCGATCCGGAGGATCTGCGGCGGCTGGACCCGGACACGATCGTGCTCTTCATCCCCGGGGCGGATCCGGCTCGTCTCGCCGATCTGCTTCGACCGATCGCCAGGCTTGATCTTCGGGCCATTCGTGAAGATCGAGTGCTTCTGGTGAGCCACCCGCTGTGCCAGACGCCCAGCACGGCGATGATCGAGGTTGCACAACAGATCCGCATCCTTAGCAGCAGAAGAACACGGCATCAACAAGTACCTAAATAGTCCGTCACCAATGGTCCGTACGTATCCACTACACTAACACCCTCGCTCAGAATTGCGCACGCCTCTTCAACGCCGATCCCCTCAATATCTCGAACCGCACCCAGAGACATTTCATCGTCTTCATTAATTCGGAACGACCAAGACAACATATTGTTATTAGCCTGCAGAATTGACTTGTAGAGATCCGCCATTCTCGACCGACCAACGCTCACTTTCGCGACAGAATGACGACACAGCAGTACAGAATCTGTTACTGCCACAAGAAGACGATTACCCCCTGGGGTCAAGTAGAGCAACGCGAGCGAATCGCTCTGCCTAACCTCATCGACCAGACGAAGGCGATCCGACATTGTGGCCGCAGCCGCCCGGACGATGGCTTCGGGATCCATTTCTTGGAATTTGCGCGCAATGTCCTGATCACTTGGAAGCGGAATCAGACCGCTGGATATCCTACGGACAACATCATTGTAATACACCGCAACGATCTTGGCCGGGATAGCGAACGACAAGCCATGCGAATTATTTATGATAAATGTATTAATACCGATCAACTTTCCATCCGCGCTGAACAGTGGGCCTCCGCTGTTGCCCGGATTGATTGAAATATCAGTCTGCACGAATTCCTGGCCGTCGACAATCCGGGCAGGATCACTGATCATCCCTCGCGTCGCAGTAAACTGCAGCCCTCGAGGGTGACCAATAGCGACGGCCTCGTCTCCCGCACAACATCCACTTGCGCACATCGTTGCGATCGAATATCCTCGATCACGTTGGACTGCAGCGCGTATAACCGCCAAATCATGCTCTCGACTCAAATCCAGAACCATACCATGCGAGCGCACGCCATCATCGAACGAGACCGAAAGTGAAGTGCCTTTCTCGACAACATGCCTATTAGTCACAATTAATCCATTAGTGCTCATGAGCACCCCAGATCCCAAGCCGTCACGCGATTCGATCATCGGAACCAGCGGCTTATATTGTGCGATCAAGTCTCGCCACGTGAACCGATGTGGTTCTGGCTCTTTGTGCGCAACCACTGCTTCCTGTTGTTGACCTTCGCTCATAGAGCTCTTTGGACGGGTCGATTCGGGAACAACGACACTCTCTTTGCATCTAGGGCAACTTCCTGTCTGGCCGGCAAATGATCTACTGCATCCAATACGTCGCCCGCATGATGGGCAATTAAAGAATATATTCGAGTCATCTGCCACGGGTCGTATCCTCCATCACACACACTATGAACTGCCGACACCTCATGCCTAAGTCGTGTCTGACGGCTCCAGCAACCGTAGCATTCTCCCCAATCCACTGCCAAGGCGCGATCCGCCTATGCCCCGAACAAACGAGTCGCCAGGTACGGCCTAGGACACCTCGAAACACGGCAACTATAGCGCCTTAAGTATACTTGACATGCGCCTTGTCGCCCAGCGCCTTTCGGCGTCGCTTGAGCTCGGCGTCGATGAAGCCCTGCAACTCGCCGTCGAGCACCGTCTGGGGGTTCCCGACCTCGTAGCCGGTGCGATGGTCCTTCACGCGGTTGTCGTAGATGACGTAGCTGCGGATCTGGGTGCCCCAGCCGCGCTCGACCGCGCCGCCGGTGGCCTCGGCCAGCTCCTTGCTGCGTCGCTCCTCCTCAAGCTGCTCGAGCTTGGCCTGGAGGATGGAGAGGGCCTGCTTGCGGTTCTGGAGCTGGGCCTTGTGCGTGGAGCTGACCACCATGATGCCCGTCGGCTTGTGCACGATGCGCACCGCCGAGGCGACCTTGTTCACGTTCTGCCCGCCGGGGCCGGAGGACCGGGCGAAGGCGGTGATCTCCAGATCGTTCTCGTCGATCTCGATGTCGGTCTCCTCGAACTCGGGGACGACGTCGACGGTGGCGAAGCTGGTCTGGCGCTTGCCCTGGGCGTTGAAGGGGCTGACGCGGGCCAGGCGGTGGGTGCCCCGCTCGCAGGAGAGGTAGCCGTAGGCGAACGGCCCCTTCACGTGGAGTGTGACCGAGTCGATGCCGACCTCGACGCCGTGCTGCATCGAGACCTCCTCGACCTTCCAGTCGGGGTGGTCCGCGTCGAAGAACTTGAGGTACATGCGAAACAGCATCTCGGCCCAGTCGTTGGCCTCGGTGCCGCCGTCGCCGGCGCTGATGGTGAAGAAGCAGTCGCGGTGGTCGTGCTTGCCGGAGAGGAGCGACTGGAGCTCGACCTTCTCCATGCGCGCGGCGAGATCATGGAGGGCCTCATCGGCCTCCTTCAACAGGTCGTTATCGCCGGACTCGCGGGCCAGCTCGTAGG
>JBJHBB010000434.1:0-3035 GCA_050485265.1 Rhodothermales bacterium
GTGCCGTGGCGCGATACTCGTGGCCCGCCATCTCGGGATTCGGTTGCTCGAAATAGAAGTTCAGCATGAAGCGCTGGTCGGAGACGTACTCGGCGTCTATAAACGTCAGGCCCTCGCCGACTTGATCCCAGCCCACATAGATGCCGTCGGACGGCAAGTTGCGCACCGTCACGGCGATCCTCCTGTACGGCTGCGTCCCCACGGGGGACGCCTGCACGTCGAGAGAGCTGATGTTGACGGAGACGCTGGTATCGGATCCGCCGCAGGCGGCGAGAGCGCACATCAGCGCCGCTACGCAGACCCTTGTGCAATGACTCGAGCGATTGAAGCTCGAGGCCGGCTTGGCCACGGTCACTGAAGCACGCTCAGGTAATGCTGCGCCGGGGCGGATGGTCCGTGCAGTCGGCTGATGAGATACCACTGTGCTCCGGCGACGCCGTGAAAGACGAACATGCCGCGTTGCGGGTACGCCTGCCCGTCGATGGTGATCCCCGGGATGCCGTACTGGCCGGTGCGGTGCAGGGAGTCGCTGTGATAGATGTTGAGGCGTGTGTGGCACGCGGCGGTATTCTCGAGCACCTCGCACAGATGGTGATCTCCCTCGATCACGAGGATCTCCTTCATCGTTTCCGATTGGCTGAGGGACAGGATCCGAGAGCCGGCGTCGTACGCGGACGGGGAGAGCTCCAGGCGGCCCGCGTAGAGCAGGTCGTTCGCCGCCGCGTCCGCGGTGGCGAAGGTGTTGCCGCAGGCCGTATAAAGGGCCGCGCCGATCTCGTGGATCCACAGGTTTCCGCACATCGGGTGCTGCCCGTGATAGGGCGAGTCATACATTCTGGCGGGGATGCCGGTCGAGACGTCGAACTTCTCGATGTCGGTGGGAGACCGGTTGGTCGAATGAGTCAGATACAGGTGAGGCTCGGAAGGATGGAGCACGGCGCGGTTCACGCTGTGCACCTCGTCCTCGCTCAGATGCTCGATGCCGGTTGCGATCGCTACCGAGTGCAGCGGGTCGAAGCTCGAATCCTTCGGCACGATGTGCACATATCCGCGAGGGTCGAGCACCAGATCCTGCACGGGAACGGAAACTTCGAGCTGTACCGGAGGGGCGGCCCCCGGATCGCCGACTGCGTTCAGGTCGATCAGGCTGACGAGCCCTTCGTGCCCTACCGCCGCGGTGAGCCCGTCGGGATCCAGGGACAGCGCCGTCGGCGTCCGGCTCAACAATACCTCGTATTCCTGTCCCAGGGCCAGATCGTATACATGCAGAGCGTCGCGCGGCGTGCCGGAGATCATCACGATCGCGTTGAGCGCGGGGCTGAAGAGCGCATCGAGCACGTCGTGGCGCAGTTCGGTTCTGCTCAGCACGTTGAGCGGAACGATCCCGGGTTCCGGGACGGATGCGTCGAGGATGCTGTACCAGACGTAGATCCGAAACGGGCTGCCTGAGGCCTGGATCGCGCACGCCTCGTCGTAGCAGACACGCACGTCCACCACGTCGTGAATCGTATGCCCGGCCAGGCCGGCATCGGGTTGCTGAAACTCGACGCGGATCTCTGCCTGCCCTTCATCGACGATTACGATGCGCACCGAGTCAATGCCGTAATGCGACCAGGACCACGACAGCTTCATCGAGTCTGCCGAAACGGGGGGAAGATGCGAGACGCTCAGCAGAACAGTGCGCTGAGGTGCCGGATCGCCGGCCCCCGCGCTGGCTAGAATGGTATCCGTGTCGATCGACGCCGTGGCGGGCAGCGACAGGTTGGGAGAGGGCTTGTAGGCATCGTCCGAACCGCTGCAGGCACACAGAAGGAAGACGGTGCAAGCCAGGAACGTCACCCCGCGTGGAGGCATCTTGAGGACTCCGAGTATGCGGCCGGCGCCTGTGGCGGGGAGCGTCGAGCTGGAAGGGCGCGCATGCGCTGCCGAAAACGCCGCAGGACTATCGCAGCTGACTGAGAAAGTGTGTCGCCGGGCCTTTGGTGCCGTAGAGCCGGCTGAGCAGGTACTGCTGCGCGCCGTTCCCACCGTGAAAGACGTAAAGGCCTTGCTGCATGTGACTCACTCCGTCCAAGTCCACGGGGCCAAGTGAATAGGTAGCGGTGCGCTGCAGATGCTCGCCGTCGAAGATGCCGACGCGGGTGAAGCATGCGTAGGGATTGATCCCATAGTTGCAGAAAAGGAAGTCTTCCTCGAGCAGCAGGATCTCGCGCATGGCGTCGCTGCCGCTCAGAGAGCGGATGCGGTACTCGGACGAGGAGAGATGCTCTCGTTTCGGGGGATCCGAGAGTGCCAGCTGCCCGAGCGGAGAAAAGTCCTGCGGATAGTCGAGGGACGCGCGAAACACCCGGCCGCAAGCCGTGTAGATGGCATGGCGGGTGTCGCTCATCCACAGGTGCTGGCACGGTGGATGTACGCCATGGAAATGCGAGGTATAGAGCGAGACGGCGCTTCCCTGGTCGATCTCGAACTTTTCGAGATACCCCGGAGCCAAGCGGGAGTGCACCATATAAAAGTGCCTTCCGGACGCACTCATTCGCGCTCTCGCGTCGTTGGTTATCGAGACGGAGATCTGCTCGCGGCCGGTTGCGATCTCGACCGAAACGAGATCTCCCCGAGTGCTCGCTGACGGAGGAACCCAGCGGGGGAAGAGAAACACGTACCCTTGCTCGTCCAACATGACGTCGAAGTGCTCGAGCGTCACGTCGAGCACCCTCGGGGGCGAAGCTTGCGGACCGCCCAAGCCGAGATCGACGATCGTGACGGCGCCTGTATGTCCGACGGCAGCCGTCAGGCCGTTCGGGGACAGCGAAAGGGACGTGGGTTCCAGGCTCAGCGGGTGCTCGTGAGCGACCCCCAGCACGACGTCGTAAACGCGCAGCGAATGGCGCGGCTGGGTGGCCGTCATCACGATCGCGTCGAGCGCGTGGCTGTAGCCTGCGTGGACGACGTTGTGGTCCAGCTTGGTTCTGCCGAGGATCGGCAGCTCGGCGACACCTGCTTCCGCACCGATCGGCGCGACCTCGTAGTACGTC
>JBJHBB010000435.1:0-3035 GCA_050485265.1 Rhodothermales bacterium
GGGAACGCTCGGGGTGCCAGAGAGCATCCCCCATTCCCTCGAAGTCCCCTGGCAAGTCAGGGTCCAGGTGGTGAACGTCGTAGCCGATTCCTCGGAAGTACTCTCCGTAGTGTTCGACCTCCGGCTTGCGTTGGGGCGCGTGCATCCGCGAGAGAACCGCCCCGCGAACGCCCCCAGGCGTCAAGAATGGCAAAGACTGATTGGCGCAAAAAACCATGTCAGGCAGCCCCTCGACGCCTTCGATGACGTCCACCTCCACCCCGACCGTCTCGTAAGCCTCTCGAAGGCGCGCCCACTGGCGACCGGCGCGGTCCTCATCAACCTCGCCCAGGTTTCCCTCCATGTGGGGATTGATGGCGTACTCGACCTGGAAGTAGCTCGGGGAGGTGAGGAGAACACGGCCCGGACGCGATATACCGGGCAGAGATTCCAGGGCGGGCAGATCGCCCGAAACGCGGGTATGGACCATCAGGGCACGGTTGAGAAGACGGTCGCGGGCCGTCTCTCAGTCGGCGCCGTCATGTCCGTCGTCGGGTTCGGGATCGGGGAGAGGCGGCAGCTCCGGCGACCTCGCCGGAAGCTCGTCCTCCCGGCGAAGGTATAGCGTCTGGCGAGGGAAGGGAATCTCGATTCCCCACTCGTCGAAGCGCCGCTTGATCAGAAGCCGCAGGTCGCGCTCGATCTTGAACTGCTCGCCCGGGCGGACCTGCACCGCGATGCGCGCCTCTACCGAGGAGTCGCTCATGCTCATCAGCGCCTGCACCTGCGGCGTTTCCTCGAGCATCACCGCTCGATTATCAGCGAATGAGGCCCACTCGTCGGCGATCCGGCGCAGGGCCTCGAGCACGGTGTCAGTGTCCTGCTCATACGTCACCCCAATCGTCACGACCGCACGAGCGAATCCGACGCTTTTGTTTCCAAACGTCCTCAGTTCGCCGGCGGGGATCATGAGGAGCTCTCCGTCGAAGCGGCGAACCTTGACAAGCCGCAACGACACCTCCTCGACCGTGCCGGCCTGACCGTTCATGGTGATGAGGTCGCCAACGTGGATGATGTCATCGACGAGCAGGAAGAGCCCCGAGATGACATCGCGCACGAGCGTCTGAGCACCGAAGCCTATCGCCAGTCCGGCGATACCTGCACCCGCCAGAAGAGGGCCGATGTTGAGGCCTAGCTGATCGAGGACCATGATGGCCGCGATCCCCCAGACCGCGTACTGCGCCACCGATCTGATCAGGTTCGACCCGGTCATCACCTTCTGCCGCCGAGGGTCGATGTTGGGGAGACCCTTGACCGGCTCCTGCCACCGCGCGACGATCTTCCGCACGACGTTGATGATGGCCATGGCCAGCGCGATCGTGAGGACGATCTTGATGGCCGAAGTGCCGACCTCGAACCAGAGCAGCGGGTCAGAGAGGAACTCCATGAGCGAGCCGGCGCGATCCACGGCGGCAGACAGGGCGTCGCCCGCCTGGGTCACCACGGTACGTTCCGACTCGGGCTGTTGCATCGGCGGCGCTATCGGTCGGTCAAGGCAGCCACACCGGGGAGGTCGCCACCCTCGATGAACTCCAGCATCGCACCGCCACCCGTGGAGACGTGCGAAACCTCGCGCTCGAGCCCGGCTTGCGTGATCGCTGCCACCGAATCACCGCCACCAACGACGGTCTGCGCTCCGTTCTCTGCCGTAGCGCTCGCCAGGGCCCGGGCTACAGACAGCGTCCCCTCGGCAAAGTTGGGCATCTCGAAGACGCCCATCGGTCCGTTCCAGAGAACGGTACCGGCACCCCGGATGACCTCGCTGTAGCGCTCGCGCGTCTCGGGACCGATGTCCAATCCCATGCCGTCCGCGATCCTGCCTTCCTCCACGTGACGCTCCGTGTCGTTGTCGAACGACGCGCCCACGATGTGATCGGTGGGTAGGAGAAGCGCCTCCCCGGCCTTGCGGTGGATCTCCCGGGCTTCCGCGAGCAGGTCTTCCTCAACCATGGAGCTGCCCACCTCCTCGCCGAGCGCCTTGAGAAAGGTGTATGCCATGGCCCCGCCAACGAGCAGCTTGTCAACCTTCCCGAGCAGAGCGCGAATGACGCCCAACTTGTCCGAGACCTTGGCGCCGCCCAAGACGGCCACAAAGGGCCTGGCGGGATCCTCGAGCAGCTTGCCCAGGGTGTCGACTTCGGCCTGAAGGAGGTAGCCCATCACAGCGGGCTGCAGATGCTCGGTGACGCCGACGGTCGAGGCATGCGCCCGGTGGGCAGCGCCGAAGGCGTCGTCCACGTAGAGATCACCCAGTTCCGCTAGCTGGCGGGAAAACTCCGCGTCGTTCTTGGTCTCGCCGCTGTGGAAGCGCGTGTTCTCGAGCACGACGATGGAGCCCGGCTGAGCGGCATCGACGATGGCCCGGGCCTTCTCCCCGACGGTCGACTCGGAGAACGTCACCGGAAAAGCGACGAGCGTACCGAGGTAATCCGCGACGGGCTTGAGCGAATACTTCTCGTCGGGCTGACCCTTGGGCCGTCCGAGGTGGCTCATCAGCACGGCCACGCCACCATCGCCGCAAATCTTCTGGATGGTGGGGAGGGCGCCACGGATGCGCGTGTCGTCGGTGATCCGCGTCCCGTCGAGAGGCACATTGAAGTCGACGCGCACTAGCGCGCGCTTGCCGTCGAGTTGGACGTCGTCGAGTGTCAGCTTGGCCATGATCGCGATCTCAGGAGCGCAGGTCCGCCAGCTTGCCCACGAGGTCTACCGTCCGGGATGCGTAGCCCCACTCATTGTCGTACCAGCCAACGACCTTCACCATGCGCCCCTGCGCCATGGTCGACAGCGCGTCGAGGATGCACGAGTGCGGATCGTGCACGATGTCGATCGACACGAGCGGCTCGGTCGAGAAGCGCAGAATCCCCTTCATGTCGCCCCCGGCAGCCTTCTCGAAGGCAGCGTTGATCTCCTCAACCGATGCCTCTCGCTTCAAGATGGCGGACAGGTCGGTGAGCGAGCCATCAGGGACCGGCACTCGCAGTGCGAAGCCATCC
>JBJHBB010000436.1:0-1482 GCA_050485265.1 Rhodothermales bacterium
GTAAGGTGACTGCCGAGTTCACGGGGGCCCTCCCCGAGCCGATCCTGCGGAAGTGGTTGGCTGAGCATTTACCGTCGGCCGCCCGCGAATTGGTCGACTCCGCGGCCGCCCTTTTCGCAGAAGGCGATCGAGCCGGGGCCATCGAGAAGCTGGAAGAGGCTCTTTCCCACGACCCCCCCCATGAGGATGTCCGGGTAATGTTGGCCCGCTTGATCGCGTTCGACGACCTGGACCGTGCCCGCGAACTTCTCGCCGGACTGGGTCACCGACCCGAGCACGGCGCGGTCGAAACGGTAGGCCGATTTCGCAAACTTCAGAGTGCCGACGAGCTCCCCGAAAGTCCGGTCCGCAACGACTACTTGAGTGCAGCCCGCGCTTTGAGAACCGGCGACACCGACGGTGCGCTCGCGAAGCTGGTCGATATTCTGGTCCGCGACCGCTACTACCACGACGATGCTCCGCGAGAAACCATCGTGGCCCTTTTCACCCTTCTCGGTGAGTCGGATCCGGTCACCAAGAAGCATCGGCCCGCATTCAATCGATCGCTGTACTAAGTCCGCCTGACCTTGCCATGAGCGTGTCACCATCCCCCATAAGAGTGGCCGATCTGGATGGCCTAATTGGTTCCGAGATCGGCGTCTCTGGATGGGTGATGATCGATCAGGCCCGGATCGATGCTTTCGCTGAGGTGACCGGCGACCATCAGTGGATCCATGTCGATGCGCAACGCGCCGAGCGTGAAAGCACCTTCGGAGGGACCATCGCGCATGGTCTTCTAACCCTCTCGCTCCTGCCCACCATGCGTGAGGATGTCGGTGTATTCCCGACCGACCTCAAGCAGGTCGTGAACTATGGCTACGATCGGATACGTTTCATCGCGCCCGTACCAGCTGGCTCCCGCGTCCGCACCAGGGTCGGAATCAGCCGTGTGGATCGTCGTGCCGACGGCCATATTCTCCTCACCACGCGCAACACCGTTGAGATCGAGGGTAAGGAAAAGCCTGCCCTGATCGCGGACGCCTTGAGTTTGCTGGTCACGTGATCGCTGCGGATACGCGGACCAGCCGATCCATCGAAGTACCCGTCACCCTTCACCTCCCCTTTCCGTTCAAGATCATCATCGCGCATGTCGTTATTCGCTGACCAAGTAGTCGTCGTCACAGGGGCCGGCCGCGGCATCGGTGCTGCCGCCGCACGACTTTTCGCCGAGCATGGCGCGTCGGTGGTCGTCAACGATCTCGACGAGGGTCCGGCCCAAGAGGTTGTTCAGGCAATCGAGGCTGCAGGCGGCTCGGGCCTCGCGGTGCCAGGTAGCGTGACTGAGGACGGCTTCGCAGAGCGCCTGCTGGATGCGGCGGTAGTGCGCTTTGGGAAGATCAACGTGCTCGTGAACAATGCCGGGTTCACGTGGGACGGGATGATTCACACAATGACCGACGAGCAGTGGCTGCGCGTGCTGCAGATCCACACGTTCGCACCGTT
>JBJHBB010000436.1:1492-3034 GCA_050485265.1 Rhodothermales bacterium
GTTCCGGCTCATCCGCGCTGCAGCCAAACACCTTCGCGCGCCGGGGAAGGCCGAACTGGAGGCGGGCGGACTGTCGAATGAGAACCGAGTGATCGTCAACGTTTCTTCCACATCCGGCCTCCACGGCAATGTCGGCCAGGCGAATTACGCTACCGCTAAGATGGGCATCGTAGGTCTCACCAAGACCGTAGCCAAAGAGTGGGGACGGTTTGGCGTCCGCTGCAATGCAGTCGCGTTTGGATTCATCGAGACGCGAATGACGGCCGCCAAAGAGGAGGGCGAGGTGGTGAAGGTCGGCGACCAGGAGATCGTTCAGGGCATCCCGGATGCGATGCGCGACCGCGCATTCACCGCCAACCCCCTCGGACGCCCCGGCCGAGCCGATGAGGCCGCGGCAGGAATCCTCCTGATGGCCTCGCCGCTGGCCAGCTACGTCACCGGTCACACCCTGGAGGTGACGGGCGGAGCGGGGATCTAGATATTTTCTGATTGTTTGATTGCATGATTATCTGATCGAATGACTTCCTGTAAGGCTCGGAGGGGATCCGAAACGGAGCGACTCACGCTATGCGGGCGTACCTACATTGAGCCTACATGAGCACCAGAACGCGCATCATCCGCATCGGCAACTCGCAGGGCGTCCGCATTCCGAAGCCTCTGCTTGAACAAAGTGGACTTGCAGGTGAGGTTGAGCTGGACGTCGAAGAGGGCAAGATCGTAATCCAACAAGTGTCCGAGCCGCGTGCGGGATGGGACCAGGCCTTCCGCAGCATGGCCGAAGTTGGCCACGATAAGCTACTCGATCCCCCCACGCCTACCGAGTGGGATGACAAAGAGTGGACGTGGTGAAGCGCTTCGACGTCTACCTGGTCGACCTAGACCCGACCGTCGGCAGCGAGATCCGTAAGCCGCGACCTTGCGCAATCATCTCTCCAAATGAGATGAACCGTCCGCTGCGCACGGTGATCATTGCCCCACTAACGACGGCTCAACGCGCCTATCCCTCTCGGATCGACTGCACATTTCAGACCAAGAAGCGCCAGATCGTACTCGATCAGATTCGAACCGTCGACAAGTCTCGGCTCGTACGCCGATTGGGCACCCTCGGAGATGCGACACAACGGAAAGTGTCCGAGCGCCTCGTCGAGATGTTTGTGTTTTGGTGGGCGTGGAGGCGTAAAGGCGTAGAATTTCCATGCCCGTCCTTTCTTCCGTTCGTCCGGGTAATCATCCTCCACAGGTCCATTCACTCTCGCTGCCTCAACCTGAATCGCTGCAGCTTGCCGGTTTGCGTTCGCGGAAGCTGATCGAGGAATTCGACGGCGCGAGGGTACTTGTAGGGTGCGATCTCGCCCTTTACGAAGTCCTGCAGTTGCTTCTTGAGTACGTCTCCCGGCTCGTGGCCGTCCCGCAACACGATGAAGGCTTTTACGATGTGCCCGCGTTCCTCATCGGGCACACCGATGACGCCGCACTCGGCCACAGCAGGGTGTTTGAGGAGCGCGCTCTCGACCTGCAGTCCCGAGATGTTGTAGCCTGCCG
>JBJHBB010000437.1:0-3024 GCA_050485265.1 Rhodothermales bacterium
GGTCATCCCCGCTGGCGCGGGGAAGAGGGCATCGTGACGGTGTACGTCTCGCCGTCCGGGGGGTCATCCCCGCTGGCGCGGGGAAGAGCCGGGGCGCACGTCGCTCTGCCGGCGGCACACGGGGTCATCCCCGCTGGCGCGGGGAAGAGCGGTTCCCGTGGTAGCGGAGCCCCGCGAGCATCGGGTCATCCCCGCTGGCGCGGGGAAGAGTTGTGGGCTTGCATATGCAAAGGCGGGCTTGTAGGGTCATCCCCGCTGGCGCGGGGAAGAGTTCTTGCCCCGCTGGCGCGTGTAAGGCAAAGTGGGGTCATCCCCGCTGGCGCGGGGAAGAGATTCCTCGCCGGAAGTCGTACTCACGATTTCCGGGGTCATCCCCGCTGGCGCGGGGAAGAGGGCCGCTCTGGCGGGCGCTGGAATACCTAAGCGGGGTCATCCCCGCTGGCGCGGGGAAGAGACTAAAGAATACGCAGAAAACGGCAGTCAAACGGTCAAAGAACAAGCAAACGGCTCCGGTACGCGGACGGTACCGGAGCCATCACACGTGAACGAGGCCGCTCACGCAGGGCGAACCATTAGCAATCCGTATCCGAACGCTTTGCCGCGACCGATCCCTTCGGCCAGCGCCTGCACGAAGCGCACCGAGTCGCTCGGCCGAAGCGTGCCCGAGAACTCGACCTCGTGGATCGTCATCGGACGACCCTGGGGACGGCCATTGTCGGACTTAACGATGCGCCTGGCGGTGATGGGCCCGGGCTCGCATGAGTCGATCGTGAAGCCTGACCGCTCGCCCTGCCTCGTTAGCCAGTTCCGAAGCTGCTCGTCCCGCCATCTGGCACGCTCCACCGGAGTGGCTGGAGCATCGCCCGGCCGGCCCATCTGGCGAAATACTCGTTCGGGGCCTATTCCGACTGCCACGCGCCGCTTCTTACCATCAGCGTAGCCCTGTCGATCAACGGTCGGGTTTGCACGAAGAAAGAACCGAAGGGGGGCACCCACCTGGATGTGCCCAGGGTCGAACGCCTTCGTATTGACCGTCGCATCGTCGTTGAGGAATGCCCAGTCCGCCGCACATGTACTCTGGACGAGCAGGCTATGATGAGCGCCTCTCGGGTCGAGGCTGAACAGGAAGGGCCGCTCGCCCCTCGCCACGCCTGGAAAGGCCTTCCACGTAAGCTGGTGGGCCTGATACGGACTCAGTTGGCGCCAGCGGGGATGATCGCGGGGTAAATGAAGCAGGCTAAGATGCAGCATCGAAATACGTCTGATGATGGTCGGTCGCAGCAAAAGGCGCCGGTATCTGGATGGAGATGCGCGTGAACGGCCGGTTCACGTAGGCCCGCTTTGGTGCAACGAGCCGGTCGCGGCGGGTGCCGTAAGTAGGCTTCTCCAGCGCGCCAGCGAGTGTTGCGGAATCGGGTTCGAAGTGCCCGTCCAAAAAACACGTTGCAGTCTCCGGAGTCTGCTTCTGTACCTGTCGGAGCTCCCAACCACGGAGCGACGACTCGGGGACCGTGAGTCGGTAGCCGAGCCGCCGGAGCGCCGCGTTGGCGACGCCATGCGCCAGCGCGTCCAGCACGCGCCCTTCCGCTAGCTCGGGTCGAAGCGGCACGGCGGGTGGGCAGGCGCGGCGGCCAAGAAAGGCTGTGTATGTTGGTTGCCGAAGTGCCGCCATTGCCCGTTCGACCCATTTCTCTTCGGCGCCGGCGTCGGGTAGGACGAGGGCGACGAAGTGGGCGTCGTGGTGGTAGTCCCGCCACGTGAGTGTCTTGTTGCGGGAGGGGTCGGTTTCGACAGTGTGGTAGTCTTTTCGCGTCTCCCCGTCGCGGGCAGTGGCAACGTGGACACGGAAGGTGTCGTGGAGAGCGACGAGGCGGTCGTCGGCGCGGGGGATGCCGAGAGCCGCGGCGACGATACCGAGCACAGCGGCGCGGCTGGGGAACAGGCCAGCCTCGCGGATCTGACCGAAGCCGGTGTCGGCCCAGCTCTGCATAGGGCTCTGGAGGTGGAGGAGGAAACCCTTCATGCCTCCACCTCCGCTTCGGTCCCGGCCGACCGGCTGGCTCGTTCACGTAGAAACGCCCACACCTCACTGAGCCGGTCCTTCCGTGCGATTCGCCCGAAGCAGTTCTGAAGCGTGTCCTTCTGGAGGCGCGGGTCGAAGTCCTCGACGGTGAAGAGGGCTACGGCGTCCTCGAACTCGTACCCGTAAGCGAGGCGGCAGTACCGCTCGATGAGGCGCTGTGTGCTCCGGGCGAGGTAGCCTTGGTCGGAGTCTTTCACTGGCTGCTCGAAGGCGTTGGCGAGCGAGCAGGGCATGTTCTGCTCGCGGACGACGAGGAGGGCGACATCGGCCTGGCTGTGTGAGGCGAACGAGTTCTGCTTTCCGGAAGGGGTCACGCGGCAGGCCGCGTCGAGGACTGGAATGAGCGCTTCTACAGCTGCCTGACGATCGCTGAGGAGGTTTTCGGCGAGGCTGTCGAGATTGCAGGAAAAGTATTTATAGAAAAGGGCACTGTTGAACTCAAGTTCGTTGATGTGGCTGCTCCCTCGTGTCTCCACATCGTCGGCATCCTCCCGGTTGCGTTTCCACTCGTCCACGGCAGTGAAGTAGTCGGTTTCGACGACTGTAGCGTGGGTGGCCAGGGGATGAGCTACCTGCATCGAAGCGTCCATGCCGACAAAGGCGTCATCCTTGCTAGTCGTCATGCGCCCGAAGAGAGCCACATCCACCGAGTCAACTGGCTTCTCATCAATTCTAGCTCCCTTCGAGATGCTCTTGATGAAATCAGTCGCCTTCTTATGAGCTTCCTTGTCGCTTTTTGGACGGGCCAAGAGTCCATTCACATCGGGTACTTCCCTTTCACCCTCAACAATCTGGCGGACGTGCTCCCGCAAGCGCCCGATTTCACCTTCGGTAACGAAGACGATTTGCTTGAGCCTGAGCGGGTCTTCTTTTTTCATATCGGGCTTTCCGAGGGCATGAGTGACCGCTTCGCAAGCCAACCTGAGTCGATTGAGCTTGTC
>JBJHBB010000438.1:0-3011 GCA_050485265.1 Rhodothermales bacterium
GGCCGGGTCGGTGTGGTGGGCCTCGTCGCCGGCGACCGGTGCCTCTTCGGTCGGGGTCGCTCGGGAGCGGGGGAAGTAGAGGTGGAACGTCGTGCCCACACCCCGTTCGGACGTCACGGTGATCGCACCACCGGACTGCCGTACTACACCCAGTTGCAGAGAGACATCGTGCAGCGGCGCATCCGCCTTCAGGGCCTGGAGGCGCGCTCGGCCGTCCTCCGCCGCCAGCTTGGCGGTTACGAACAGCGAATGCGCGACATCCCCAGACAGTCCATCCAGCTGGCTCAATTGCAGCGGCAGCAGCAGGCTGTCTCGGACACGTACCTGTTCCTCGTTCAGAAATTACAAGAGGCCCGTGTCGCCGAGCAGTCCCAGCTCGGGTATGTTCAGGTGATCAGGAGGGCGGACGTTCCCGACTCCCCGGTCCGCCCGCGAACTATCCTGAATCTTTTGGTAGGCGTGGTGCTGGGCCTGATGCTCGGTGTCGGTGCAGCGTTGTTACGCAGCACCTTCGATCGTCGCATTAAATCGGCCGACGATGTGCGCGCGCACGATATGGCCATTCTAGGAACGGTGCCCAACCTCACGGACCTCGTAAAGGAGAGCTTTGACGGAAAGGAATTTGTCGACATTGGTTCCCACCGGATGCACTCCAACATTGCGGCTGGGCTACATCCACTGTCGCCAGTAACGGAAGCGATGCGCCGCGTCCGAACACGAGTTCAGTTCAGTTCACCCGATCGACCGCCCAAAGTGATCGTGGTGAGTTCTGCAAATCCAAAAGAAGGAAAGACGGTCACGAGTGTCAACCTGGCCATCTCAATGGCGAATACAGGAAAGCGCACGTTGCTGATCGACGGTGATCTGCGGCGGCCGATGGTTGAGACGCGACTGGGACTGATCAACAAGCGCGGGCTTTCGGAACTGCTCTTCATGCCCGGCTCCCCCGATTGGGACGCCTATCGCTGCCGCATCCGGGCTCAGTGGGTCGGCTTCGACGAGTCCGTGGACAACCTCTACGTCATCCCCGCCGGCAAGACCGTCGCTCGCCCCGCCGAGTTGCTCGGCTCGCGCCGCATGCGCGACGTCGTAGCGCATGCACGGGATTACTTTGACGTGGTGATCATCGACTCCCCACCGCTGATCGCCGTCACGGACGCCTTACTGCTCGCCGACCTTGCGGACGCCGCCGTACTCGTGGCCATGGCTGGACAGACTGACATGCGCGCACTGGCGCACATCCATGAGGACGTGATCAACACGCGTACCCCTGTGCTTGGAATTGTCTTGAATGGCACCTCTGATCGCGGTGAAGGCTACGGGTATGGCTACTCTGGGTATGGTTATAAGTCCTACGGAAGCAGCTACACCTTCTCGGGTCGTCTGGCCCTCTCCGGAGACGGCGCGTCGACGCCGCCCGAAGAGGTGCGTCCGGCGAGTCGCTCCTGACAGCAGTTCTCCCTTTCGCTTCCTCAGCATGGTGATGGTCCCGCGTTCCCTTCTTGGTGGCGTAGCCGCTCTCCTGTTTCTGCTCGCAGCGCCCGAGGTGACGGCGCAGGTCGCATCACCTGGGCAGTCGGCCACAGTGTTTCGCTACGCAGACCCGGGTCAGCCCACGCTCGCGCTCCAGATTTGGGGGGATGTACGTGCGCCGGGCCTGTATGTGATCGAACGCGAGACGGACCTGGTTCGGCTGCTCTCGTTGGCGGGCGGGCCACACATCCCCGGCGAGCGTCCCAGGCAGCGTACCAGCGTCACCGTGAGCATCAGTAGGTCCGACGGCACCTCACGCAGCGAGTTTTTCTCGACCGGCCTGGATGACCTCCACAGCGGCGCCGTCACACCGCCGGCCCTGCAGGAGGGGGACATCGTCCGCGTGGATACCATCATCCGTGAGGTCTTCCACTGGCGCGACGCCGCCGCCATCGTCTCCTCAGCGGGCACCCTCGCCCTGCTCATCCTGCGCATCACCGACAGGCTGTAGGCTTGATCGGTTGCTGGTGGCCGCGTACCTGCATCGGTTCTGCGTGCCCATGACCACGCAAATGTGAGGACGTCGTACGGTTTTTTGACGTCGCGAGTCCAACGAGGTTTTTGACTCAGGCGGCGCCGACTGACGTGCGTGCAACTCGTGCTCCGAAAAAATCCGATTTCAGTTGCAATTGTCCCCCGAGACCTCTATGCTCTTTCCATAGAGGAATAGCGCGGCCGCGCCGGCGGAGGAATTGGATCAAGAGGCGAAGGCGCGGCGCGAGCGAGCGAATGATTCGACTCGCTCAACGTGTGGATTCATGAGCGGGGCTGTTCGTGGCCCCAACTCCGTTCCCGTTTAACGGCCGGCAATTATCGCCCGGCCACAGACCAATCAATGTCATGCTCTCCCTTCACTGGGCAGGGCGCCGCCGCAAAGGCGGTGCGCCTGCAGTAGGACCGGTACGCCCGGCCGGAATCGTAGCGCTAACGATGGTGTTCGCGCTGGCTCCCCTTACCGCCGAGGCCCAGGAGGTGGTCGTCCTTGCCGAATGGACGTTCGCCCAACAAGTCCTCACGGCAGAACGCGGTATCGGCGCCAATCAGGGCGCCACGCTCGCACGGTCCGAAGACCTGAATATCACCTGGACCGGTGGGCTTGCAGGGACTTCGGCAGCGAACGGAAGCAGTTGGAATACCGGAGAGGGCGGTCGGTACTGGTATGTCGTGGTCTCGACCGAGGGCTATAGTGATATCAGGGTGTCCTCCCTACAGGCTGGATCAGCCACAGGCCCTCGCGACTGGCAACTGCAGTACCGCGTGGGAGATGACGGTCCGTGGTCCGACGTACCGGACGGCGAGATCGTCGCAGGAGGAAACTGGACCAACGGACTTGGACTGGTTGATGA
Organism: Rhodothermales bacterium; assembly: GCA_050485265.1. Taxonomy (GTDB): domain Bacteria; phylum Bacteroidota; class Rhodothermia; order Rhodothermales; family JANQRZ01; genus JBJHBB01. The sequence continues at coordinate 2,880 of JBJHBB010000438.1, forward strand.
CCTTCCCCTTCCGGTCGATGCTGAGGATGAGGCGGAAGTCCAGATAAGATGGCTCAACACTTCGAACGTGCGCATCGATGGCGCAGACGGTGTCACCGGTGCCGGCACGAGCCGGATCGACTTCATCACGAT
>JBJHBB010000439.1:0-3009 GCA_050485265.1 Rhodothermales bacterium
ACTATGGGCAGTCGTCCAACGACGTTATCCCCACGGCGATGCACGTCGCCGCTCGACTGGCGATCGAGGAAGATCTCATCCCCGCCATGACAGAGTTGGCTCAGAGCTTCCGCCGCAAGGCAGAAGAGTTCGACGACGTTCTCAAGAGCGGACGCACCCACCTGATGGATGCCACGCCGGTGCGGCTCGGGCAAGAGTTTGGTGCCTTCGCCACCCAGGTCGAGCGGGGACTGGACCGCGTTCGACGCGCTGCCGAAGAGCTGGAGGAGCTTGCGCTTGGCGGGACCGCAGTGGGCACGGGAATCAATCGTCACCCCGATTTCCCCTCGAAGGCCCTCGCGCACCTCAAGTCGCTGGCGGGAATCACGTTTCGAGAGGCTGAAGACCACATCGAGGCACAGGCCGCAAAGGACGCCTACGTCAGTGCAGCGGGCGCCCTCAACGCGCTCGCTACGGGACTGATGAAGGTGGCGAACGACATCCGCCACCTTTCGAGCGGTCCGACCTCAGGCCTGGCGGAGATCTCGCTGCCGTCGATTCAGCCGGGTTCGTCAATCATGCCCGGCAAGGTGAATCCGGTGATTAGCGAGGCCATGATGATGGTATGCGCCCGCGTGATGGGCAACACGACGACGATTACCATCGGCGGACAGCACGGCAACTTCGAGTTGAACGTGATGATGCCGGTGATGGCGCACGCCATGCTGGAGAGCATCGAGATCCTGTCGGGAGGAGCGAACGCGCTTCGCACGCGCTGTGTCGACGGTATCGAGGCGAATCGTGAGCGGTGTCGCGAGCTGCTCGAGAAGAACCCGAGCATCGCCACCGCGCTGAACGCCACGATCGGCTACGACCAGGCGGCGACCATCGCGAAGAAGTCCGCCGCGGAGGGGCGTTCGGTGCGCGACGTGCTGCAGGAGTCGGGCCTCGTCGCAGAGGACCAGCTCGACCGCGTGCTGGACGTCCGCTCGATGACGGAGCCAGGCATTCCCCGTGCGTAGCGGAGGTGCTCTAGCCGGCGCTCGCGTGTACGAAATCGAGCCAATTCGCGTTCTTGCGCCGGATGCGGGCCTGGAGCCGGCGACTGTGTCGGTTCCATCACACATCCGAGGGCTTTCTGTGAACCGCGGCACGCGTCAGGTACTGACGCGTTGCACGCACCCAAGCAGACGAATCAGGTAGAACACCATGAGAAACAGTGTCAACCGCAAGCTCCCGCTCGCTGCGCTCATCGTAGCTGCCTTCGTTGCGGGCGTCATCTTCGTAACTGCCAGCGGCTCGGTGCTGGGCACCGGGAGCCTGTTCGGCGAGGCCGAGGCGACCGTCCGACCCGATACGCGGGAGGCGGCGCAAGGGCTGGCCGCCGCGTCGGACCTTGGGGCCGCGTTCGAGGCGGTGGCAGAGGCCGTGAACCCGACCGTCGTGTCGATCACCACCACGCAGTTCCCTTCCCAGCGAGGGCAGGAGATGCGTGATCCGTTCCGCGGGACGCCGTTCGAGGGCTTCTTCGGTCCGCCCGGTGGCATGCAGCGTGAGCGTCAGGGCCTCGGCTCCGGCGCCATCATTCGCTCTGACGGCTATATCGTCACCAATAACCACGTCGTCGAGGGTGCGGACGACGTCCGCGTGCGCTTTTTCGACGGGACGGAGATGCCGGGAGAGGTGATCGGGACCGATGCGTTCGCCGATCTCGCCGTCATCCGCGTCGAAGCCGACGGGCTGCCCGCCCTCGCCTTCGGGGATGCGCGAAACGTGCGAGTCGGTCAGTGGGTGCTGGCGGTCGGGAGCCCGCTGCAGCAAACACTGTCGAACACGGTTACCGCAGGGATCATCTCGGCTCTTGGCCGGAGCCAGGGAATCAACGCTATCGAGAACTTTATCCAGACCGACGCCGCCATCAACCCGGGCAACTCCGGGGGACCGCTCGTGAACCTCGAAGGGCGGCTGGTGGGCGTGAACACGGCGATCATGTCGCGGACGGGTGGCTTCCAGGGAATTGGTTTCGCCATCCCGGTGGACATTGTCGAGAGCACCGTGCAGCAGCTTATCGATGACGGCGTCGTGCGCCGGGGCTACCTCGGGGTGATGTTCGAACCGATCTCGCAGTCGCTCGCGCGCGCTCTCGACGTCCCGACGGGCTCGGCGCAGGTCGGCACGGTTGAGCCTGGCTCTGCGGCCGCCCAGGCCGGACTCGAGCCGGGAGATGTCATCGTGGGCGTGGAGGGCCAGGAGCTGCGCTCGGCGTATGACTTGCGAGCTGCGATCGGGACGAAGCGCCCGGGCGACCGCGTCCGCCTTGACCTGGTCCGTGATGACGCTCGACGGACCATCACCGTCACGCTTGGTCAGCGCGAGGAGGAGATCGCGGCCAGCGAGCGTCAGCGCGATCGTCGCGACGACACGCAGCCCTCCTCGGCCACGCGTGAGTTCATGGGGATGAACCTTGCTCCCGTCGACAACCAGCTTCGTCAGCGGTACCGCCTTCCGGCTGATGTCGCTGGCCTGGTGATAACCGAGATCGACCCTCGTAGCCAGGCAGCTCGCGAGGCCAACATCAACCCGGGTGATATGATCGTCGCCGTCGGGTCCGACCCCGTCACCGACGTTTCGGGGTTCGACAGGGCCGTGAACCGCGTTCGGAGCGGACAGACGTTCATTCTGACGCTGAGAAGAGCCGGCGGAGATGGAGCCACGTTCCGGACCGCCCTTACGCGGGAGTAGAACTGAGTTTACAGACTCTGTCGAGAGGCGTCTTGCATTGGAGCGGGACGCCTCTCGTGATTCAGGTGGGTCCGATCGATTGCCACCCGCCGTTCAACGGGCCTACCTTGCGCGTCCCACCGTAATCCCTCCGCCATGTCGCCCTCTGATTTGAGCGCCCTCGTCGATCGCATCTCCGACGCGCTGGGACCCGACGCGCAGCCGCGAGAAGTAGAGCGCATCGCGCGCGCCGTGATGTCCAACCAGGGGCAGCCGACATCTCCCCCGCCCTCTTTGCAGGCAGTGGGC
>JBJHBB010000440.1:0-3005 GCA_050485265.1 Rhodothermales bacterium
CTTCATGATCTCGCTGGACTGGCGGCTCGCGCTGGTCGCGCTGACCATGATGCCGGTGATGTTCTGGGCGACGATGAAGTTCAGGGAGAAGGTGCGCGACGCTTTCCGCGACACGCGCAAGGAGGTCGCGCGGCTGAACGCCTTCCTGCAGGAGCACATCACGGGGATGCAGGTCGTACAGATCTTCGGCCGTGAGCAGGAAGAGCTTCGGCGCTTCGGCGAGATCAACGACGCCCACCGCAAGGCGCAGGTGCGCGCCATCTTCCACTTCGCCCTCTTCTGGCCTGCCGTCGACATCATCGCGTCGACGGCGCTGGGCCTTGTCATCTGGTATGGCGGCTTGCAGGCGATGGGTGGCACGCTGACGGTGGGCATCCTCATCGCATTCATCCAGTACGTGCGGCAGTTCTTCGAGCCCATCCGCAACCTGTCGGACCAGTACAACACGCTCCAGAGCGCGATGGCCGCCAGCGAGCGCGTGTTCGACGTGCTCGATCACGACGTCTCCCTCCCCGAATCGGAGACTCCCGTCGAGCCCGGCTCGTTTGAGCGCATCGAGTTCCGCGACGTCTGGTTCACCTACGACGACGTGCCCGAGGAGGGCGAGCCGAACTGGGTACTCAAGGGTGTGTCGTTCTCGGTCAAACCGGGCGAGATTACGGCGCTCGTCGGCGCCACGGGGTCCGGCAAGACGACGATCATCAACCTGCTCCTTCGGTTCTACGAGATCCAGAAGGGGGACATTCTGATCGACGACGTTCCCATCAAGGACTACCGGCTCGCCGACCTCCGGCTGCGCATCGGACTCGTCCTGCAGGACGTCTTCCTGTTCTCGGGGACGCTCATGGAGAACATCACCCTTGGCGACGACGACAAGCGTGAGCAGGAAGTTGTGCGCGCGGTCGAGCTCATCGGCGCGGATCGCTTCATCAACCTTCTGCCTGGAGGACTCTCTCACGAGATCGGGGAACGAGGCGTGACGCTCTCTCAGGGGCAGCGACAACTCGTCTCGTTTGCGCGCGCGCTCGTCTACGACCCGGCCATCATCGTGCTCGACGAGGCCACCGCGAGCGTCGATACCGAGACCGAGGAGATGGTCCAGCAGGCCCTGGACACGCTCATGCGCGGACGCACGTCGGTCGTCGTGGCGCACCGCCTGTCGACCATTCAGCACGCCGATCAGATCCTGGTGATGCACAAGGGTGAAATCCGGGAGCGCGGCACGCACCAGCAACTCCTCGCCGCCGGCGGCCTTTATCGCACGCTCTACGAGCTCCAGTACGCCGACCAGGAGAGGGCGGCGGCGTAGGACGGGCGGCCTTTAGCCCGCGATGGGCTGGGTCAGGCGAAGAATGCGTCCGGCCCGCGTCTCGACTGCCGCCGGCATTCCCGCCGCGCGCAGTGTTTCGAGATTTCGGCGGAGGGGATTACCGATACGCTGGAGCCGCAATGCGTCACGCAGCCCTAACGTCCGCGTCAGCAGTGCCGGTGTGACGGGCACCGGGTAGTCGCTGCCGAGGACCAGGCGCTCGCGAGCGATCTGATGGCTGAGCACCTGCCTCAGGAACGGCAATCGCCCTGGACTCACCAGAGCCGAAGCATCACCGTAGAGGCGCGGAAACTGCCCGAGCATCCGCAGCCAGTGGCGGAAGTGCTCCGTCAGGAATCGGCCACCGCCCGTGCCACAGTGGGCGGCGATGACGGTCGCTCCCTCCCCTAGCGCGCGCCGCAGTCGAAAAGGATCACCGTAGGATTTCTGAAGCTGGGGGAGGGTGAACTCGGAGCCCGTGTGAGCGAGCAAGGGGAGGTCGAGGTCGGCCATGCGACGCCAGAACGGTTCGTAGCGCCGGTCGTCAGGGTCGAAGCGTTGCGCGTTGGGGAGGGTCTTGATCGCGACGGCACCCATCTCCGAAACACGCTCCAGTTCATCGAGGGCGTCGCGCCGCTGCGGGTTGATGGACGGGATCGGTAGGAATCGATTGGAGTCCCCTGCGACTTCGAACAGGTAGTCGTTCGAGATGAGGACGCTCGTATGCCGCTCGTCCAGGCGGCCCTGCTCGTCATACACGCCATCGAGCGCCAGCAGACCGACAGCGTCCACACCGGATCCTTCCACCAACGTGTGCAAATAGGCCCGCGCTCGGCGGTCGAAATCGGCGGTGTCGCGGGCGAAGGCACGAAGCGCCAACCGCTCGGCGACATTCATCAGCGGGCCGGCGGCGCGGGGGTTCAGCAGGCACCCGCTCGTGCGGCTGATGGCCACCAGGTGAACGTGAACGTCGATTACCACGACGGTGACTCCAGAGGGCGTATGCCATGAACCGAGCGGCGCGGATTTCGGTCCACGCAGATCGCTGAACCCTCACCAGGGGGGCAGGGCGTAAGAGAGGTGCACATCTTCATGTCTTTCGACTCATGCCCATCCTTCAGTCATTCCGCCAGCTACGCCGCGGCGTTCGCCGCGCCATCAGCACGGCCGCTACGCCGGTTCGTCGGCGCGGGTACACGCGCGGCTTCGTAGTCCAGCCATACCGTGGGTACGGGAGTTCGACCGAGCTCTTCGCTAAGGGGCGCGTCTTTCGACAGCCGCGCTTTGGAACTCGACTCGATCGCACGCGGGTGGTGTCGGACGTGGTCGACATCGCGCGCCGCGTCGGGCGGATAGGTCTGGCCGGAGTGCCGCTACGTGCCACGTGCGGCGAGTCCGTCCAATACCTCACCACTGACCGAAACGGGTACTTCCGGATCGAGCTTCCCACGCCGCAATCGGCAGCCGGAGGGGGTTGGCACTCGATCGATCTCGTCGTGGAGTATCGCGGGGAACAGGTGCACGACACCGTCGAGGTCTTCGTGCCGCCGCCATCGGCGCGATTCGTGGTCGTCAGCGACATCGACGACACGGTCATGTACACGGGCGTCGCCAACGTCGCGAAGATGATGTATCGGCTCTTCGTTCAGGACGCCGACAGTCGAGTGGCCTTTCCTGGCGTGGCCGAGTTCTACCG
>JBJHBB010000441.1:0-2999 GCA_050485265.1 Rhodothermales bacterium
CGGCATGTTCGCGCCGAGCCTGATCACCGGCAGCCTGATCGCGCGTTTCGGCGTCGATCGGGTGGTGATGACCGGCCTTGCGATGCTGGTGGCGGCGGCCATCGTCGGGCTGTCCGGGCTGACGCTGGCGCATTTCTGGATCGGCCTGATCCTTTTGGGCGTCGGATGGAACTTTTCGTTCATCGGCGCCACCGCCATGGTGGCCCAGACCCATCGGCCGAACGAGCGCGCCAAGGTTCAGTCGTTCAACGACTTCCTGGTGTTCGGCTCGGTGGCCGTGGGCGATGGCTACACAGGATTCAGCACCCTGCTGGCCGCTGCGTATGGCGGTGGTTTCCGTCAGTCATCGCAGCTGGGTAACGTGCTGATCACTCCGGAGCGCAAGCGCGAGGCGGAAATCGGCCTCGACTTGCGGTTCCTGGCCGACCAGTACTCGCTCAGCGCCACGTACTACGACAACCGCACCGAGGACGTGATCTTCGGCGTCGACGTTGCCCCGAGTACCGGATTTACCAGCCGTCAGGCCAACGCGGCGGTAATCGACAACTCCGGAATCGAACTCAGCGTCGAGGCGCAGTGGCCGCGGGTGGGCGACTTCTCGTGGAACACGTATGCCTCGTGGTGGACGAACCGCAACATGGTCGTCGATCTAGCAGGTGTCGAGGAGTACAGCCTGGCCGGGTTCATCGGTGGCACGTCGAGTCTCGTGCAGGGTGAGCCCTTCGGCGTGTTCTACGGCACGCGCTGGCGTCGGGCACCAGCAGGTTGCACGGTCGACACGGCGCAGGTCAATTGCCAGCCACTCTCCTCCGACGAAACCGCTGATGGATGGTCGATCGCGTCGGACGGCCGCGTGCTCGATGCCAACGGCTTCCCGGTCGAAGCTGCATCGCCGGGAGTCCTGGGTGACACGAACCCGGACTGGCGTGCCGCAATCGGCAACACGTTCGGTTATCGGGGCCTCACGCTAAATCTGCTGTTCGACTTCAAGATTGGCGGAATCGTCTGGAATGGTACCAAGGGCGCACTCTGGTACTTTGGCGTGGAGGGTGAGCAGGATTGGGCGACGACCGTATCGGCTCAAGAGGCCGGGTCGCTTACCAACTGGCTCGGCTGCACGCTCGTCCAGATGGCGGAGGGCACGTGTTCGGGGATCCCCGGGAGCGGTACCGTGCGAGTGAATGACGACGGCACCTACACTTTCCGAGGCTACATCGACAACTTCGGCGCCGGCGACGTGATCGTCGACGAGTACTTCATCCGCAGCGGTCCGCTCTCCGGTTTTACCGGGCCGACCGAAGCGTGGATGGAAGACGGCAGCTTCGTTCGCCTTCGTGAACTCACGCTGGGCTATACCTGGCGCGACAACATCGTGCGGCGGATCGGGCTGAACTCGATCGACTTCTCGCTCACGGGGCGCAATCTCTGGACCGCTACCGACTACACCGGAATTGATCCCGAGACGAACCTGACGGGCCCGTCGAATGGGCAGGGGCTGGATTACTTCAACAACCCCTTCACGCGCTCCTACCAGTTCTCGGTGCGCCTCAACTACTAGGCCCGGGCTCGCTCCGGTTGCCTCCGAGAACTTCGCCACGACTAGACGCCATCACTCGCATGAAACGACTACCTGCACCTCTCGCAGCAGTCCTCGCGCTGGCGCTCGTAGGTGCGCTGTCGCTGTCCGGCTGTGACTTCACAGAGGGCTTCGACGACGACCCGAACGCAGCGCTCGACGCACCTGCTCGCCTCCTCCTGGCCGGTGGTCAGGTGGGCCTAATCCAGCTCGTCGAGGGTGACTTCGCGCGCCTATCGACCATGTGGACGGGCCAGGGCACCGGCTCCGAGCGGCAGTACGCCGCGATCCAGGTCGGCAACGTCACCCAGGAGGACTTCAACAACACCTGGATCGTCGGCTATTCGTCGACGCTCCGACAGCTTCAACTGGCCCGTGACGGTTTTGCCGAGGCCGACAATAGGCTTGGAGTCGGGATCGCAAAGATCAATCAGGCCATCGCATGGGGTGTCCTCACATCGCTTTTCGGGGATATACCCTTCTCCCAGGCGCTCAATCCGGACGTCCTCAATCCTGAGTTCGACGCTCAGGCGGATGTCTACTCCGGCATTCAGAGCCTGCTGGACAGCGCGATCTCGGACCTCAACTCGGTTGTGACCAATACGCAGCAGAACGACATCTTCTCGCGTACACGACCGCAGTGGCTGGCGATCGCGCACACGCTCAAGGCACGCTTCTACATGCACACCGGGCAGTATCCACAGGCGGTCACAGCCGCGCAGTCCGGTATCGCTAGCTCGGCCGGTAACCTCATCGCGCCGCATGGCGGCAACCGGAACGCAGACGCGAACATCTTCTGGGCCTTCATCGCGGTGGAGCGCGCAGGGTACCTGCTTGCGGGTGATGCTCGCCTCGTGCATCTGCTGTCGCCCGCGTCCGACCTGTACCGTGGTAACGCCAAGACCAATGAGTCCGCGCGCCGAGCGTATTACTTTACAGGTGGGATCGAGAACGCTGCCTTCAATACCACGCCTGCGGGAGTGTTCGGGTCAGCTACCGACTATCCGATCGTGACGTTCGTGGAGAACCAGCTGATCCTGGCCGAAGCGATTCTGAAGTCGGGAGGCAGCGAGCAGGCAGCGTTGGATGCTCTCAACAGCGTTCGGGCTGTACACCGTACCACCTTCTCCGCCGGTCAGTACGACGACTATGTCCTGGCTGATTTCGAAGCGGGTGGGATGGCGGCTCAGCCCGGAATGAGCAGGGCGAACTCTCTTCTCTATCAAGTGCTTGAGGAGAAGTACGTTTCCTTGCTGGGACAGATCGAGGTCTACAACGACGCTCGCCGTACGCGGAATTTCCTGGGTCTGCCGTCTATTGGCTCCTTTCCGGACGGGATTCCGCAGCGGTTCCTGTATCCCCAGAACGAGTCGAACGCCAACTCGAATGCGCCCGGCATCGTCCCGATAACCCAGCGCACACC
>JBJHBB010000442.1:0-2990 GCA_050485265.1 Rhodothermales bacterium
CAATTACTCCAGCGATTGGCCCGACGAGGCCGAGCGTCGAGGATTGCTGAACCTTCGCACCACAGCCGACGCGCTGCCTCGCCTCCTCGACGAGAAGAACGTCCGCCTGTTCGTGGAATACGAGGTGCTGACGGAGCACGAGCTTCACAGCCGCTTCGAGATCTCTGCCGAACAGTATGTAAAGACGATCAGCATCGAGAGCTCGACGCTGGAAAGCCTTGCCAGAATCGAGGTGCTGCCGGCCTCGATTCGTTACCTGACCGAGATCATGGCCTCGCTCGACGACGCGGACGACTTCGACCTCGATGTGACAGAGTTGAAGAACCTCGCTCAAGAAGTGAGCGGGCTCATTGGTGATCTTCGGCGAGCTACACGGGGTCTTGAAGAGGCGCGCGCCTCAATGCCAGAGGCGAACGGGCAGGCCATCCGGCATGCGTGCGACCGCATCCGGCCGGCCATGCTCGAGACTCGCAAAGCGTGCGATGCCTTGGAGTCCATTATTCCAGCAGATCTCTGGCGGCTTCCGACCTACAGCGAAATGCTGTTCACGGACTGATCGGACTGAGTATTACGACGCGCCGCGCGCGCTCCTCGCCTGGGCACATTGGGTGAGGGGTGCGCGCGCCGTAGTTTCGGGGGTTCGAAGCCGAGCCCATGTCGTCCCCCGCCGACGCTCCCTCCCCATCCAGTCAGCAAGACCGCGCCCTGGTTGAGCAAGCGCTCGCGGGGCGCGATCGCGCGTATCAGGACCTGTTGCAAAAGTACCAGGAGCCGATCCGTCGCCACGTTTCGCGGATGGTGCGTGACAAGAAGGTGGTCGACGACCTCGTCCAGGAGGCCTTCATCAAGGCCTTTACCTCGCTGTCGTCATACTCGAGCGATTACGCGTTCTCGACGTGGCTCTACAAGATTGCGACCAACCACACGATCGACCATCTGCGCCGCCGTAAGCTGGCGACGATCTCGATGGATCGACCGTCGGGACGCGAAGAGGGGGAGGATCGGCAGATCGAGGTGCCGGATTCGACGTATCGGCCCGATCGCCACGTGATGGAGGATCAGCAACGCGCCCTCATCCACGAGGCGATTGAGCAGCTACCGGAGAAGTATCACCGCGTGATCGTTATGCGGCATCAGCAGGAGATGACCTACGAGGAGATCTCGGAGGCGCTGGATCTCCCACTGGGAACCGTAAAGGCCCACATCTTCAGAGCACGCGCGCTCCTGTATCGCTACCTGCGCGACCGGAGGGACGACCTGTGATGTGGTACATCGGATGCTGCGTGTCGAACAGAGAGCACCGCCGTCGTCTCAGCGCTTGTGGCTACCTGTTCGAGCACCCGCCTGTGAATCCGATGGAGTAGCTGCTCTACGATCGGCCGCCAGTATGCATGCGGGTAAATGTGGAGCTCATACCACGTCGTGCCCTCTAGCCGCGTGATGCCATTGCCCTGGTCGACCAGATAAAACTCGCCGCGTATCGAGGAGAAGTAGCCATCCAGGTGCGGGGGCTTAAGATTGCGGTAGGGACTGATCTCGACAAGCGCTGGCGGTTGCTCCTCTACGTCAAATGCTAGCCGGTATGGCGGCTCCCAGGCGGTAATCGGCTCCACGAATGCTCCAGTCGAAAACTCGCAGTAGCGGACTGCACCCATTCCCGATCCTTCGAGGCGTGCTCGGATAGGGTAAGCGATACCCATCCGGAAGTACCAAGCTGGTTGGGATTCCACGTCCGGAAAATCAACCACCGTCGACCATACCTCCTCAATGGGAGCCTTGACCTCTATGGCCGTCCTGACCATGAGAACCTCCACTTCTGGACGAGTGAGGTCATAGACCTGCGCAGCACCAGCAACTAGGAGAAGCAACACGGCACCGCCGAGGGGCGACGCTCTTGATGCGACCTCTCGCCCGAATAGGCCGCCGAGAAGGGCGAGAAAGATCCCGAGCGGCATCGAGTAAAGGATGCAAATCAATCCTTCGACGGCGAATAGCAACAAACCGCCCCAGAGCATTAGCAGCGCCACAAGGGCAACGCTCCCAACAGAGCGTTCGGTGACGCTCACTCGTCGGTTGAAGAAGTATGCGGACACGATACCTGTTGCAAATGGCGCGACTAGAAACACGAGGAAACCATAGGTCTCCCACACAAAGAGTGATGTCGCGATGAGCGCACCGGCGACGGCAGCTCCGATTAGGGCTGCGGTGAGCATGTGCGTGGCCACGCGGAGATCTTCGCCACGCTCCGACAGTGCTTGCGAGGGCAAAATGCTCAAGTAGAGCATTATCCCGTAATTGACGACGGGCACGAAGAAGAGCAGCACCAGCCATGGGGATCTGCCCGCATCTAGCGCCCTTCGCAGTGTCATGCTCACTCCGATCCATATGAAAGGGAGCGTCCACAACCCCAGACCGCCCCAGACCTCCACCGGGATTTCCCAGAGCTTGTCTCGAAACAAGCCGATCGTAGGGAGCAGGTAGTCGACGGGGGTCCACGCTATTCCTGCCACGACGCCAATAACCAGCGCGTCGACGAGGTATTTGAAAGCCATCAGTGTGACGCCGACCACAAAGTAGGTCGACCTCCCCACACTACCGCGGAAAGAGAAGAGCTGCCGTAACAAGTCGAAGTGATCACGCTAGGCAGCGAAGCTACTCACCAGCACCGACCCCCTTTAGTCGCGCGAGCAACTACGCTAGCGCTCGCTCGCACATTCATGCACCACGGACGGCTGCAGCTTCGCAGCGGAATCACCAAGAGCTCAGAAGTTCTTCCGTGCGAAAGCTCTGAGACCGAACATGAACGGGACGGTCAGCCAGAGCGCCAGCGCGCCCACGGTGATCGCCACGCCCGTACTACTTCCGAAGAACTGCTGGAAGACGGCTCCGGTGAAGCCCATCAGTGCGGCGATCTCGAAGTTCAGCAGCAGAAGGATGCGCCCGAGGTCGACAGGGTTTAGCAACGAGAGCGCGATGACCGGGTGCTCAAG
>JBJHBB010000443.1:0-557 GCA_050485265.1 Rhodothermales bacterium
CGAGGGCGTGATGCGGTTCAGCGTGGCCGCCGCGTCGTCCTGCGTGATCTGCTCCTTCTTGACCTGGCGGCCCAGGTTCTTCTCGATGGTCGCTTTTGCAGCCTCGAGGCGCTCCTGGTCGACATCGACGAGTCTCACCGCGTGGCCGTTCTGCGCGAAGACGTGGGCGATGCCGTTGCCCATCGTCCCAGCCCCGATGACCGCGACATTGTTGATCTGCATGACGGAACTATTGAAGATTGGGGAAATGGGCGCGGAAGCGCGACTCAGCCCATGCGCTCGACGATCATCGCGGTTGCCTCGCCGCCGCCGATGCAGATTGCAGCCAGACCGTAGTGGGCCTCGCGCTGACGCATTGCGTGCAGGAGAGTCACCAGGATGCGCGAGCCGCTGGCGCCGATGGGGTGGCCGAGGGCGACCGCTCCACCGTTGACGTTGAGCTTTTCGACCGGGATGCCGAGCGCGTCCTGCGCAGCGAGCGAGACCACGGCGAATGCCTCGTTGATCTCGAACAGGTCGATGTCCCCTAGCTGCAGACCGGCCTTGTCGAGCACCTT
>JBJHBB010000443.1:567-2988 GCA_050485265.1 Rhodothermales bacterium
CGAGCGCTGCTTCGACCAGCGCCACGTCGACCGCGGACACGCCGGCGAACAGCAGCGCGGCGAACAGGCTGTAGCCGGCCAGCAGCGCGACGGCGGCCAGCAGGTCCTTGGCCACCAGCGCGAGCACGGCCGTGGCGATCAGGATGAGCAGCAGGATCACGTCGTCCCGCACACGCCGGCTCTCCTCGGAATCGTCGGTCGCCATGTGGTAGGCCAGCAGCGGGGCGTGCTGCGCCGTCGCCACGATGCGTGCAAGCGGCTTCATGCCGTTTGAATCGGCCCACTCGCTGGACGCCACCAGCAGCGCGGCGGCGCCGTCGTTGATGGTCGATGCGTTCGCGGCCGTGACCGAGCCCTCCTTCGAGAAGACCGGTCGCAGGGAGGGGATCTTGTCGAAGTTGGTGCGGAAGGGCTCTTCGTCCTGGTCGACGACGGTGTCGCCCTTGCGGCCCTTGACGGTAACCGGGGCGATCTCGTCCTTGAAGCGCCCCTCATTCACCGATTCCTGGGCGCGGCGATAGCTGAGTACCGAGAACTCGTCCTGACGGTCACGCGGTACGGCGCAGTCGACCGCGCACAGGTCCGCCGCCACGCCCATCGCATCCCCGTCGTAGGCATCGCGGAGGCCGTCGTGGAAAAGCGAATCGATCAGTTCACCATTGCCGTAGCCGTAGCCGTAGCGGGCCTTGTCCAGGAGGAACGGTGCGCGCGACATGTTCTCCATCCCACCGGCCACCACCACGCTGACGTCACCCGCGCGGATGGCCTGATCGGCGAGCATGACCGTCTTCATCCCCGAGCCACAAACCTTGTTCACAGTCATTGTGGGGACGTGATCGGGGATGCCGGCGCCCAGCGAAGCCTGCCGAGCCGGCGACTGCCCAACTCCCGCAGCGACGACGCAGCCCATGATGACCTCGTCGATCTGGTCCGCGCTGAGGCCCGCGCGCTCGAGGACGGCGCGGATGGCCGTCGAACCGAGCTCCGGCGCGGGCACCGCGGCCAGTGATCCGCCGAATGAACCGAGAGGGGTACGAGCCCCGGAGAGGATGACGCTGTGCGGCATGAGTCGCTCCACGATGAATGGCTTGAAGGGTCTCGTGAAGATAGCCGGGGAGCGCGGCGCGCATGGGACGCGCCGGCAGTCCGCCTCGGTCCTTCGGAGATTTTCACGCCCTCGCGTCAGCCCGCCGATGGGACCGACACGAACTGGTTGTCGATGAGCCGTGCGCCCTCGAAGTGGGCGGCCACGGCCACCAGGACTTCTGAGATGGCGTCCAGACGCTGCACCGGTTGCAGCGTCTCGGTGTCGACCACCTCGGCATACTGTAGTCGGCCCAGCGGCGCAGCGTCGATCTCGTCTGTCATCGCCGCGACAACCCGCTCGGTCTCACGTTCGCCGGCCAGGATCATGTCGCGGGCTCGCATCACCGCCCGAGAGAGTGCCACCGCCTGCTGCCGCGCCTCCGGGGCGAGGTATCGATTGCGCGAAGACAGGGCGAGTCCGTCCTCCTCCCGGACGGTCTCCACGCCGACAAGCTCCACATCCGGGAACAGGTCCTTTGCGAGCCGCCGCAGAATGACGAACTGCTGCGCGTCCTTCCTGCCGAATACCGCGACGTGTGGTCTGCAGATCGAGAAGAGCCGAGCTACGACGGTAGTTACACCGTCGAAGTGGCCAGGGCGATGGGCTCCGCAGAGGTGTGCACCGAGAACTCCCACGTGGACGTGCGTCTTGGCACCCGAGGGGTACATCTCCTCGACCGTTGGCGCGAAGACGGTCTGAACAACGCCCATGCTTCGCAGCTTGCCCAGATCCTCCTCGAGGGTGCGCGGGTAGCGGTCGAAGTCCTCTCCCGGCCCGAACTGGGTCGGGTTAACGAAGATGGATACGACCACGTTGGTGGCTCTGCGCGATGCCTCGTGAACCAACGCCAGATGACCCTCATGCAGTGCGCCCATCGTCGGGACGAGCCCAACCGTCTCGCCGCTGCACCGAGCGGCTTCGACGCTGGCGAGCATCTCTGCCGTCGTGCGGATGACTTGCATAGGGTGTCGGGTGAGGTAGGGCGCAATATCCGACTTCGTCGCACCACCGGCACGAACGCGCGCATCGTCAAACGCGCGTTGAATCCGTCGATGCAGAATCCCGCGTCAAGGTAGATGGGTAGCTTCTCATCACCCGTCACCACTCACCTCATCACCGATCGAAATGTCAGAATACCGCATCGAGCGTGACTCCATGGGCGAGGTTCGCGTCCCTTCAGACGCCCTCTATGGCGCCCAGACGCAGCGCGCTAAAGAGAACTTCCCCATCTCGTCCCTCAGGTTCTCGCGGCGGTTCGTCCAGGCGGTGGGGCTGGTGAAACAGGCCTCGGCGCTCGCGAACGCCGACCTCGGCCTGCTGGATCAGGACATGGC
>JBJHBB010000444.1:0-2978 GCA_050485265.1 Rhodothermales bacterium
CGGTGTATCTGCACCACTCGCTAGCTGAGTGAGGATGTCTCGATTTGCGACTCTGATCTGAAGTCTCGACAATGACACTAACTCTCGCCCTTTACGGATTCGCCACGGCTTTCGTCGTGACAGCCGTTGCTACGCCCGCGGTGCGAGGATTTGCACGTCGACAGGGCTGGGTAGATCGTCCGGACGGAGGCCGCAAGGCACACGTGGGTCCTGTGCCCGCCATTGGCGGTCTCGCCATCGCCATGGGCGTCGTAGCGGGAATGATGATGTTGTACTGGTTGCTAGATAGCGAAGCTCTGGGTATCGCGCTGCCTGCTCCGGCATTCTGGATCGGAGCCGCCGCGATGTTGGTCGTCGGCGTCGTTGACGACATCAAAGGCGTCGGATTCAAGAGCAAATTTGCTGTTCAGCTGGCCGTGGCTTACATGCTTCTCCACGCCGGATATAGGGTGGACGTATCGGTACTTCCATTCGTAGGGCCAGAGCCCTTCGACCAGGCGCTGTTCGCGATACCCATCACCCTTCTCTGGATCGTGGGCGTTATCAACGCCGTTAACTTGATGGACGGCCTCGACGGACTCGCTGCAGGTGTCGCTTTCATCTGCCTGGCGTCGCTTGCGTTTGTGTTCGGGATTCACGGGCATGTGGGACTCGTGCTGATCGCCGTTCTCATTTGTGGTGCGCTCGCAGCCTTCCTGCTGTTCAATTTCAATCCGGCCACCATTTTTATGGGGGACTCCGGAAGCCTCGTACTTGGCTACGTCCTCGCGGTGTTTGCGCTTGAGGGTCGAGGACACGTAGATCCTGCCATCGCGCTGCTCATTCCGGTCGTGGCACTCGGACTCCCGCTGCTTGACACCGGACTCTCAGTCGTTCGGAGAGCGCGCTCGCGTAGGTCAATCTTTGCGCCTGATCGGGACCACATCCATCACCGGATGGTGCAGCGCTTCGCGCACCGGCGTGCCGTGATGGTTCTCTGGGCATGGGCCATGATGTTCGGCCTGGCCGCTATCATGATGAGCTTCCTTCCCGCTGTGCAGGCCCTTGCCGTGATTGGTGTCCTCACTGTGCTGGCTCTGGTGGCGTTGCAGCGCCTCGGTTATCACAAGGTGGCTATCTACGAGGATGCAGACCTAGCACCACTCGCGATCGAGCCGAGCCGAGCCGCTCGTATCGAGGGCGATGGCTGGGCCGCACGACACGGCGACGGCCACCCTGGAGAAATTGAGCCGCCGTCACTGGTCGTACCTTCGGCGTCAGGCACGAATGAAGGCGAGCGCGTCCGGTATCCCACCGGCTCATAAGGAGTTTTTCGCGAGAGAACCGATGGTCAATGAGCAGTCGAAAGTTGTCGTCGCGAGTGGCCTAACGGCGGCAGACCTTGGTGGCGAAGCGGTCTTGTTGGATGCGAACTCCGGGCGCTACTTCGGTCTGAACGAAGTGGGCGCGCGTATCCTGGACCTTGCGAGACAACCGCAGACCATTGAGGAGATAGTCGAGTCCCTTGAGGCGGAGTTCGATGTTGACCGTGAACGCCTCAGCGAAGACGTCCTCGTCTTCGTTCGACAGCTCGTAGAGCGCCGGCTTCTCGAGGTATCCAACGGTGCCTCTAGCTAGCGTAATCAGGCGGCTACGCGACCTGGCACTCGCGGTCAGAATTGCTGTCGCGATCGTGTGTGTTCGGGTCGCGCTTGCACTCCTGCCCTATCGCATCGTAGAGGGTTGGATGTCTCGGGGGCGGACCCCGCCTGCGATCAACTCTGCCGAGGTCTCGCGCGTCCTTCGTATCGTCCCGAAGGTGAGTCGACTGCTTCTTCCCGAAAAGCCGTGCCTCACGCAAGCGCTCGTCGCACGTCGGATGCTCAGGAACCGAGGCGTGGAAACCGACCTGAAAATCGGGGTCACAAGGTCATCCCGTGAGGACCTGCGTGCGCACGCCTGGCTCGAGCGCGACGGCCACGTGCTTGTGGGCCGCATCGAGTCGCTGGAGGAGTACAGCCGGCTGGAGCCGCTGGGTCGCTCATGAGCGCGTTTGTGGCAGTTTGGAATCTGGATGGTCGCTCGGTAGAGAATTCCAAAGTCCAGACGATGCTCGCCACCATGCCGCATCGATCGCCTGACGGCACGCATTCCGAGACCTTCGGTGACGTTGGTCTTGGACATGGCATGTTGGTGACCACCCCCGAGGCGCAACGTGAGAGGCAACCACTGTTACATGGATCCTCGTTCGCCGTGACAGCGGACCTGAGGCTGGACAATCTGGACGAACTGCGCAAGCGCCTAGGAACTGGGCAGAAGAGCGGCGATGCTGCAAATTTGCTCGAGGCCTATCGGACCTGGGGATGGAGGGCCTTTGATCGTCTAGAGGGTGACTTCGCAGCGGCCATCTGGGACAGTCACGATAAAAGGCTAGTCTGCGTGCGAGACGTGATGGGCGTGAAGCCGATCTACTACACCCATCATCCAGGCAAACTCTTCGCTGTAGCAACCGAACCAAAGGCGCTGCTTGCCCTTCCCGAGGTCGACTCAACCATCGACCCTGTTCGCCTGGCCGATTACCTCGCACTGATGCGAGAGGATGCCGTCTCGACCACCTTCAAGTCGATCAAGCGTCTACCCCCAGGACACTTCATGGTGGTCACTCGTGACGGTGCAACCACCGAACGTTACGGATCCATTGGTCCCGATCCTGAAGTTGCGGGGCTTACGGAAGAGGCGGCAACGGAACGCTTCCGTGACATTTTTTTCGAGGCTGTCAGAGCACGGATGCGTACGGCCCACCCGCTGGGCAGCCAGCTTAGTGGTGGGCTCGACTCCTCGGCGGTGACCTGTGCAGCACGCAAGATTCGTCAGGATGCCAACGACCAGGAGCCCATCCAGACTTTCTCGCTGGTTTTCGACGACCCCGATGCTGATGAGCGATCATTTATTCAGGCCGTACTCGATGGCGGTGGACTGCGGCCTCATTTCATAGATGG
>JBJHBB010000445.1:0-2975 GCA_050485265.1 Rhodothermales bacterium
GTGAAGTAGTCCACGTTCAGCTTGAACGACCCATCGTCCTTGACATCTATCAACTCGTCAAGGATCCGCGCCGCAAAGCGCGGCTCTCCATAGGGCGCGAGGCCCATCAGCTTGTACTCGCCGGAGTTCACCTTGAAACCGCAGAAATAGGTGAAGGCCGAGTAGAGCAGGCCGAGCGAGTGGGGAAAGTGGATCTCCCGCTTTATCTCGATGTCGGAGCCCGAGCCGGTGCCCCAGCTCGTGGTCGTCCACTCCCCGACTCCGTCCGCCGTAAGGATGGCTGCCCGTTCGAAGGGTGAGGGGTAGAACGCGCTAGCCGCGTGGCTCTCGTGATGCTCGGCAAACAGGAGTCGGCCATCGAAGCCCAGCTCACGACCAAGCACATCGGGCGTCCAGAGCTTCTGCTTCAACCAGACCGGCATCGCTTTGAGAAAGCTGCCCAGTCCGCGCGGTGCGAAAGCGAGGTAGGTCTCCAGCAGCCGCTCAAACGTCAGAAACGGCTTGTCATAGAAGGCCACGGCATCGAGGTCATGCACCGCCACTTCCCCTTCTCCGAGACAGAACCGTACGGCGTTGGTCGGGAAGCGCGGATCATGTTTGACCCGGGTAAAGCGTTCCTCCTGGGCAGCGGCTACGATCCGGCCGTCGCGAACTAAGGCAGCGGCAGCATCGTGATAGAAGCAAGAGAGGCCGAGGACCGTCATGTCCTAGTAGAGGCGGTTCATCCGCTCGCGGAGCGGAGCGTCCTCGCTCCGATCCCGCCAGTACGTGGCCGCCCCAGGCTGACGTCGGAGGTCCAGAAGATCTTTTCCGAATACGCGCAGCGCCAAGCCGATCGGGGTGACCATGAGGACGTAGACCAGCGTCAGTATCACCCTCGTCATGATCGCACCCATGACCAGCGCGAGGCCCATCCAGATCAGGTATACCCGAACGAGCCGCTCAGGGATCAACAATCCGCCCACGACCAGACCCACGCCTGGGACCCCCAGGGCAAGCGGCAATACGCCTGGATCCCAGCCTCGCCTCCACAGCACGATCAGAGCGACCGTACCGAACACTCCGCCCACGACGACTCCGAACTTGCGCAACGCACTGCGGCTGCGGTCGAGGTGCTCCAACTCCTTCAAGAGCGCGGTCCTCATCGACGACCTAGAACAGCGAATAAATGAACGGCGCAAGCGCCGAGCCCTGCGTCGCGACAATGAGCAGGCTCAGTAGCACGAGCACGAAAACGATGGGTGCCAGCCAGTACTTCTTCCGCACTCGGATGAAGCGCCAGAACTCTCCCAGGATATACGCCTTGGCCATTGGCGGCAGATGGTGGTACGCTGAACGCAGGTCTGGCTGAGCTATGCTAACTCAGGTCGACCTGCATTATATGAAACGGTCTAGCGCCGACAGGGGGAACAACTTGAACCCTTCGTCGGCTGTCGTGATCAAGTCGGGACTGCTGATCCGACTCGACCGGTGAGTCCAGGCCACGGCAGCCGTGCCCGGATACCGCGTTGGTCGGCACTGATTCACTTTCATCGGCCATCTACTCCCTCCCCGTCCAGTCATCGCTGGCGACCTCGCGCCAGCGCGAGCGCATCGCATAGTACAGGGCCGTCGGAAGTGGTCCCGCCGCGAGGAGTCGCGCGTTTTGCTCCCACCGACCCGGGCGCGTGGTCCCCACAATGGCGGTGTGAACGTTAGGGACGGATAGCGTAAACCGCAGCGCCATCGACACAGCTGACTGCAGCTGAAGCGTGTCGAAGGAGTATTCGAGCGTGCGGAGGCGGCGCGCGTACTCATCACCGTAGCCTTGTCGGTCGAGCACGGCGTCCACATGGTCGTCCTCGGGTGGTTGTCCGATCCGCCACGCTACATTGGCAAGCGGACGCTTGGCGATGACGCCCATACCGAGATCTGCTGCCACCGGGACGGTCAGGACGATGGCCTCCTGATCGGCCACATTGATGGACGTCTGCAGCACGTCGAACCGAAGCATCTCGAGTGCGAATCGCGCGTTCGCACCGTCACCGCTGTAGCCGATGAAACGTGTCTTCCCGGCCTCCCGCGCGGCTTCGAGAGCCTCCACCACCTCCCCCCGACGCAGGATTTCAATCGAGCAGCTGTGAAGCTGCACCAGGTCGAGGTAGTCGGTTTGGAGCCGCTTGAGGCTTCGATCGATATTTGCGGTGATCGTTTCTGCCGTCCAGTCGGCCGACGGGAGGCCCGATGCGTGCCCAGCCTTCGTGAACAGGTGGTAGCTATCGCGTGCTCGTCCGGAGAGGGCTACACCGATTTTCTCCTCGCTGTCGAAGTAGCACTCACCGGTGTCGATCACGTTCAGGCCGGCATCGAGAGCCGGCAGTAGGATTCGGTCGACATCCTGCTGCGGCACGCCGTCCCAACCCAGCTCCGATCCCCCAAAGCCTAATGAGCTGACACGCATCCCGGTCTTCCCCAGCGTGCGGTATTCGATGGCCGCTACGAAGGCTTGGTTAGCACTCACTGGCCACGCTCCCCAGCTGGGTCTCGAGTAGCCCCTTCATGAAGACATTCAGCTCCCACGGGTCGGCCACGGGCTCGTTGGCGAAGGGAATCGTGTGCATGTAGGCAGGCGGACCAAACTCTGGCGTGACGCTCAGCGATCGAGCGCCATCCCCGCGCCGCTGAGTCGCGATTCTTCGCCATAGGTCTAGACGTCGATCAAGGTGGCCGGCCCATTCCGGTGCGCGCGGGTCCGGCACCTGAGGCCCCTCTTCGTAGCCGACCCGAGCGTGAATGTGGTCCGTCCTTGAAATGGCGACGGCGAGCGTCTCTTCCTGGTCGCTGAGGTCTGATTCATGGACCACCATCCAAGGCGAAAAGTCGGCGGTCAGCCTGAGGTCAGGTAGCGCGTCGAGGTAGCGGCGAGTCTCGGTAGCCGCGAACGTGGGTCGCCCCCGGTGTGTCTCGACCTGCACAGGCATCCCGTGTTCCTTCCC
>JBJHBB010000446.1:0-2960 GCA_050485265.1 Rhodothermales bacterium
CCTATCTACTGATCGAAGAGTATGCTGCGATCGGCAACCTTCGAACGGTTGCTCTCGTGGGCGTGAACGGCTCGATCGACTGGTGCTGTCTTCCGGTGATCGACTCTGCCAGCGTGTTTGCCGCGCTGATGGATCACAAGCGAGGTGGACACTTTCGGATCGCTCCCGCCCGCACGATCAAGCGAGAGCAGCGGTATTTGCCCTACACGAATGTCGTCGAGACGACATTCGACACCGATGGCGGCCGGCTCGTGCTGACGGACTTCATGCCGCTCGAGGGCTCCATCGACGCCGGCGATGGGCACAAGGCACCGCCCGAGATTCACCGTATCCTGCAGGCCGTTGATGGCGACGTCGAGGTGGAGGTCGTCTTCCGTCCTCGGTTCGATTACGCGCGGACGCAGACGACGATCAAATCGTCGGGGACCGGGTATGTCGCCCTGACGGAAAACGACCAGCTCTCCCTGAGCGGACTTCCCGATGGCCGCATCGAAACATTCGAGGACGGCCATCAGGTGAGGAGCACATTCTGGCTGAGGGCCGGTCACCGGATGGCTATCGTAGCTCGATGGGGCGATTCCGCGGAGCCAGCCTCCGTCGAGACCAGCGATCAAGCGCTCGGTAGAACCATCGAGGCCTGGCGGACCTGGGCGCACAAGGAGGTTGAGGACGATGGCCGATCCTGGGCAGGCTACTGGAGCGACCACGTCATCCGTAGCGAGCTAGCACTGAAACTGCTCACCTTCGCGCCAACAGGCGCCATCGCCGCAGCCGCCACCACGTCGCTCCCGGAGTGGATCGGTGGAGCCCGGAACTGGGACTACCGCTACAGCTGGATCCGCGATGCCGGACTCTCGGCTCAGGCCTTCAATGCGATGGGCCACGGCCGCGAGGCCGGCGCCTTCGTGCACTGGGCCGAACGTGTCTCACGTGATCGCGACGCGGAGAACGGCAACAACCTTCGCATCATGTACAACGTGCATGGGGATCACTGCATCCCTGAGAGCGAACTCGCACACCTCGAGGGTTACGCGGGCTCGAAACCGGTACGTATCGGAAATCACGCGGCCACCCAACTGCAGCTGGACATCTACGGCGATCTGATCACGGCGGCGTACGAGTACGTGCGAATGGGACGGGACTTCGACGACGACATCTGGCACTTCCTTTCAGGGATCGCCGATAAGGCCGTCGACATCTGGCAGAAGCCCGACGACGGCATCTGGGAGTTCCGGAAAGGGCCGTGGCACTTCGTCTATTCGAAGGTGATGATCTGGATCGCCTTGCAGCGCGCTTGCGTGATGGCGGCGCGAGGCAAGCTGCACGGCGATGTCAAACGATGGCAGACTGCGCAGCAACTCGTGCGTCAGGACGTTCTCGACAAGGGCTATGATGAGCAACTCGGTGCTTTCAAAATCGCCTACGAGCTGGACGATCTCGACGCGTCGAACCTGCTCATACCGCTCCGTGAGTTTCTGCCCTTCGATGATCCCCGCGTGCAGGGAACGATCGATCGAACCCTGGAGCGCCTCACCGCCAACGACCTGGTCTACCGCTATCGCGTCAACGACGGCCTTGACGATGAGGAGGGCGCCTTCGTCCTGTGCACCTTCTGGCTCGTCGACGCCCTTGCACTCTCGGGGCGCCTCGATGAGGCCTACAGGATCTTCGATAACCTGGCCGGCAAGGTCAACCACGTCGGATTGCTTTCGGAGCAGATCGATCCCTCAAACGGGCGCTTCCTGGGCAACTTCCCGCAGGCTTTCAGCCACATTGGACTGATCAACTCGGCGCTCTACCTTGCGCACATGGAGGGCAGGGAGACACCCGTTCCTGCCCCGATTGGCACTGTGGAGCACCGGGCCGAAGCGCACTCCGCGCTCGCGGACCCACACTGGACACCAGTCAGCGAGCGCTAGCTAGCGACCGGCTTTGCCATCGATTTCTGCGCGCCGTTAGTTGGCGCGAGATCGTTGCCGCGCGGGGTGAAGGACTGGATGCCGGTCAGCTCGCGGCCGAGGATCAGACCGTGAATGTCGTACGTCCCCTCGTAGGTATTGACGCTCTCGAGATTGACCATGTGGTGTATCACGCGGAACTCGCCGGTGATGCCATTGCCACCCATCATGTCCCGCGCGACACGAGCGATCTCCAGGGCTTTGCCAACGTTGTTGCGCTTGGCCAGCGACACCATCGACGGATGGCCCTTGCCCGTGTCCCTGAGATTCCCGAGACGCCACGCCAGAAGTTGCATCTGGGTGATGTCGGTCAGCATCTGGGCCAGCTTCGTCTGGATGAGCTGCATCGCGCCGAGCGGGTACCCGAACTGCTTGCGCTCCATGACGTAGCGACGCGCACGCTGAAAGCAATCCTCGGCCGCACCGACCGCACCCCAGGCGATACCGTACCGCGCATTGTTCAGGCATGAGAATGGACCCTTCAATCCCCGGATTTCGGGGAAGGCGTTCTCGTCAGGGATGAACACGTCCTCGAAAACCATCTCGCCGGTGATTGAGGCACGGAGGCTCATCTTGTTGTGTGTCTTCGGGGCGGTGTAGCCGTCCATCCCCTTCTCGACGAGGAAGCCGCGAATGACACCGTCCTCCCCGTCTCCCTTCGATTTTGCCCATATCACGCCGACGTCGGCGTTCGGGGAGTTAGTGATCCACATCTTGGCGCCGTTCAGACGGAAGCCGCCGTCGACGCGGGTGGCGGTTGTGGTCATTGAGCCGGGGTCCGAGCCGTGATCGGGCTCGGTGAGGCCGAAGCAGCCGATGAACTCGCCGGTGGCCAGCTTGGGCAGGAAACGCTGTCGCTGCTCCTCGGTGCCGAACTCGTGAATCGGGTACATCACCAGAGACGACTGCACCGAGGCGAAGGAGCGGTACGCCGAGTCAACCCGCTCCAGTTCTCGGGCGATGAGGCCGTAGGCGGTGTAGGATGCGCCCGAGCCGCCATAC
>JBJHBB010000447.1:0-2958 GCA_050485265.1 Rhodothermales bacterium
CGTGCGTCGGCACCACACACATCGTCGATCACCGCCACACCGGCCTCCCGCAACTTCGCGAAACCGCCGCCCGCCACGGCTGGACTGGGATCTCGCATGGCACCAACGACCCGCGGAATGCCGCGCTCAATGATCAGGTCGGTGCAAGGCGGTGTCTTGCCGTGGTGACTGCACGGCTCCAGGGTCACGACCAGCGTGGCCTGCTGCAGGCGGTCGGCCAATCCGCGTTTCTCCGCGTCGCGGATGGCCTCGACCTCGGCGTGCGGCGCACCGTGTCGGGTGTGCCAGCCCTCACCGAGTATGTCACCCTCGGGCGAGACGAGCACGGCGCCGACCATCGGATTGGGTGACGCGAAGCCCGCGCCGCGCGCAGCCAGCGCCAGGGCGCGCTCCATGTAGGGTGTCGAAGCGTCGCTGCTCATCCGGATTGTTCGGATGGCGTCAGCTCGTCGACCCAGCGAGGGAGATCGTCGAGCGCCCATCGCTCGAAAAAGAACTTGTGCTCACTCCCGGCCTCTCGGTACGCTGCGGAGAAGGTCCGGTGGTTGCTCTCGTGTGTAGCGATCGATTCCGCCAGATCATCGTGAAAAGGCTCCGCTGAGAAGATGTGCCAGTCGAATCCGTGGTGCGACTTTTCGGGGATGAGCACTTTAGCGCCATTGTCGAGCAGTCGCTTGAGGTCTGCAAACGACTCACGCAGCTCGCCCCTGGTGATTGCTACCATCGGCTCCAGGAACGGCTCCGAGGGCGACGCCACGATGACGCCGTCCGGATTCGGTCGTGGCAGCAGGTTCAGGATCTGGTCTTTCTTGACAGGGCTGACGGCCCCCGCCTGGAGCGTCCACAGGAGTGCGTCCCCAAGCCATTCGATGAGCGGCTCGGCCCAGACTGCCGGCTGCTCGAGCGCGGTGGCGCCAGTGCGATCCTCGCCGAGGTTCGTCCCCGCCAGGTAGACTCGGTAGTAGGGTGTCGGCCGCTCCAATCCATCGGCGGAGAAGTCATCTTCCGCGGCTCCGCCGGGGGCCTGGCTAAAATCGGCCGGGAGCAACGCGTCGATCGCTCCGAGCTCGGTGCCCGATCTACGCGCGTCCGGGTCGGAGTCGGGAGTCAGCGCTTCGAGGTAGAGCGGTTCTTCGTGAAAGAGCTTGACGATGTCCACGGGGAACGAAGGGGGGAGGTGAGCCAGTCTAACCGGTCGCGTTGCCTGCGGGTCCGCTTCAGTTGGCGACATCTTGGGTTGACGCTCACCCGGCGCACTTGCGATACTGCCCGAATGCTCGCCGTTCGCTCGCTCTTGATCTGGATCGCCATCGGGACACTGATCCTGGTGTGGCTCCCGCTGCTACTGGTCGTGCGTCTGTTCGACCGCGACATCGCGCGCTATCGCACGGGGCGGACGTTCCGGCGGCTCGGCGCTGCGATGACGCGGGTCAATCCCTTCTGGACAGTCCACATCGAAGGGGACCTCCCGGAAAACCCACGTCATCCGTACGTCGTCGTCGCCAATCACCAGTCACTGGGTGACATTGCGGTGATTAGCCGACTGCCGTGGGAGATGAAGTGGGTCGCCAAGGCGGAGCTGTTCCGTCTACCTATCGCAGGTTGGATGATGCGGATTGCCGGCGACATCCCCGTCGACCGTGGGGACCTCCGGAGCCGCGCCCTGACCATCAAGCGCGCCCTCGCTGTGTTGCATCGCGACTGCTCGGTGATGTTCTTCCCGGAAGGCACCAGGTCGCGCGACGCTCGGGTACGCCGTTTCCAGACCGGCGCCTTCCGGCTGGCCATCGAGGCGGGCACGCCCGTTTTGCCGATCGCCATCGATGGGACGAGCCATGCGATCCCCAAACATGGATGGAAGTTCGGCGAGCAGATCGAAGCCCGCGTGAGCGTTCTACCGCCTGTCGAGGCACAGGGGTACGAAATCGATGACGCGCCCGCGCTGGCCGAGACGGTCCGCCAACAGATCATCGAGCAGATCGCCGCGTGGCGACAGGTCGATCCGGCGGCCGTAGACGCGTTGGCCGCGACTACCGAGCCTGATTCTCCCGAGCCTTTGCCTCAGCGCGGTTGATCGCCGACTGAATCCGCGGCAACCACGCGATAGCGATCAGCGGCGTGACCAGAACAGCGATCACAATCGAGGCGACCATGTAACCCACCGACGGCTCTCCGAGCGCCGCTCGCCACGTGCCGTACTGGATGAGCCCGAAGACGAGCAAGAGCGGAACGCTGATCCCGTACATCATCTGTCTAAGCAGCGCCAGCACCGGCTCCCGCTCTCGCTCGGGTAGCCTAAGAAAGCGCTCTTTGTCGGGCAGGTTGACCATGCGTGGCCACCTTCGAACGGCACCGGCAAAGCCATAGTTCATCGTCGTCAGCAGGAGTGCGACGATCGGCATCGTGAACCAGCGCCACAGCGAGCGCTCTTCCCAGCGCGTCGGCTGCCCGTCCGGCCCAAAGTGCGCCGGGATTTCAGCGGGGAGACTCGGCCATACAGCAGTGGACCAGACGAACAGGCCCAAAAGCAGGACGGCGTTGGTGAGGTGGAGGAAAGCGGTCATGCGTTAGCGCTAGCGGGTATTCAATCGGTAGGGCGTTCGGAAGCGGGGCGTGAATGTTGCAAATTCGTGATGTCCACCCGATAGCGGAACGGCCGACGGGTCGAGATCCGTAGAATGCAGCGTACTTGTTGAAACGAGCATTGTCCAGGTGAATCGCATTCCCGCACTTACGTTCGCACTCGGACTCCTCCTTGCGCTAGCTGCCGACGCGAGCGCACAGAGTGGAGAAGTCGCGGGGCGAGTGGTCGATGACGCGGGGGATCCCGTGCCTGGAGCCACAGCGGCCGTGTGGGACATCGCCGCCGAGGCGCTCGTCACTGGTTCCGTCGCTGACCATTCCGGACAGTTCGTGGTCACAGCCGTCCCGGCCGGCGAGTACGACATCGTCGTGAGC
>JBJHBB010000448.1:0-2958 GCA_050485265.1 Rhodothermales bacterium
TGCTAAGGTCGCGCCGAAACTCCACACGTGCCCGCGGCGCAACTCGCCTTTTGCTCGAAGGTGGGTCAGAAGGGGTGAATCCGCGACCCGGTCAGCCGCGTCTGATGCCTATGGACCGCCAGAGGTCCGCTCAACTCAACCTCCCGTTCCATGACCGTTAAGTCGTTCGTCGTCAGTCCCTTCGCTGAGAACTGCTACGTATGCCACGATGGAGGCCAAGCCGTCATCATCGACCCTGGTACAGCAACCGAGGAAGAACGCTTTCGCGTAGAGGACTACATCACCAGGAACGACCTCAACGTGCGGCACCTCCTGCTCACGCACGCCCATATCGATCATGTTCTCGGGTGCGGATTCTTCGCTCGGCATTTCGGCATGAAGTGGAAGTTGCATCCAGAGGACCTGCCGCTGTACGAGGGCGCCGAGCTTCAGGCGCGTGCCTTTGGCGTGGACCTTGGTCGAATGCCGACGCCGGACGCGACGCTCAGCGAGGGCGATGTGATTCAGTTCGGCTCCGCAGAATGGAGCGTACTACATACGCCGGGCCATTCGCCAGGGCATGTCTGCTTCCATGATCGAGAGAACGGCTTCGTGATTGGCGGGGACGTCCTCTTCCAGGGTTCCGTCGGGCGAACCGATCTGTGGGGAGGATCGATGGAGGTGCTGGTAGCGAGCATCAAGGACAAGCTCTTCACCCTGCCAGACGAAACTATCGTCTATTCCGGCCACGGCCCTGAAACCACTATCGGGGAGGAGAAACGCCACAATCCGTTCGTGTCTGCCCAGTGACATGTGGCGACTCGATGAAATGCCAGCAGCGCTTGACGGTGCGTTCATAATGGGGCTTATGATGGCGCCCGGAATCACCGCAACAACATCCACCACCTACCCTCACCTCATGTCTCAACTTGTACTGCTCCGCCGCGCTCTGCTCTGTGCGGCGACGATCCTCTTGCTGGTCAACGTGGCACCTGTCTCCGCGCAGGTGATCGATGAAGTGACTGGTGAAGAAATCCCGTTCTCATCAATCCTGCAGAGCAAGCCTGCACAGGACGCATTGCCGGATGACAATCGTGACGGCGAGAGCCTCACCCTCGTCTCCCGCCTAGCGGACGGCGAGACCCGCGGCATGGAACTCGTGGGCGACCTCCTCTATCGGTCGAACGGCGGGTACCTCGAAATCCTGAACGTCGCTGATCCGGAGAACGCCGTCGTCCTAGGCCGCTTCCTCGTCGATGCCGCCAAGGTGGTCGGCGTTGCCGTTTCCGGTGACTACGCCTTCGTGGCGGCCCAGCGGCCGAACGTGTTCGCCAACCGCGGCAGCCTCCAGGTGGTCGACATTAGCGATCCGACGAATCCCGTGGGTGTCGGTGCCATCACCGGCCGCAGCTTTTACGACGTTAAGGTGGTCGGCAACACAGTCTACACCGCAGCTCTCGGTGGTGGTCTCCGCATCTACGACGTCGAGGATCCGACCAGTCCCACAGAACTGGGCTTCGTGACCGTCAGCGGGGGCTCTGTCCTGGGCCTCGACATCGTGGGCACGCACGCGTACATCGCCGCCGGTGCCGCAGGTATGCGCGTGGTTGATGTCTCCGATCCGACTGCGCCCACCATCGTGGGCTCCTTCAGTGTCGATCTATACCCTGATATCAACGAGTTCGCTACGGAACTGACCTACTCAGACGGCTTCGTCTACCTCGCAGCTCAGCCGATGGGCCTCATCGTGGTGGACGTTTCGGATCCCGCGGCTCCGACCGAAGCCGGCCACTTCCTGATGGATGAGCCCGGAACCGGCCAGTTGCGCTCGGTCGGCGTGGCCGGCGACCTCGTCTTCTTCGGAAAGGACACCGGCCTTGTCGCCTTCGACGTCTCCGACCCGGCCAACATCGTCCGTCTCGGAGGGATCGAGTACGGCGTGACGGGTTCCGGTCAGTCGATAATCCTCGATGGGGATATTGCCTGGACGGGTAACCGCTACCACGGCGTGCGCGTGATCGACATCTCCAACCCCGCCGAGATGACGGAGCAGACGCTCATCCAAAACGGCGGCTTCTCGTTCAAGCTGCAGGTGGTGGGCGACATCGTTTACGTGGTCGACCTGATCGGCGAACTGCGTCTGATCGACATCTCCGACCCGGCGAATCCGTACATCGTTGGCCGCCTGGGCGGGCTGTCGAACGCGTACCGCATTCACGTCGAGGGTGATATTGCGTACGTGACGCGCCAGGCGACGGGCGGGGGGCCGCAAGGTGCCGTGGTGCGGGTCGACGTGTCTGATCCGACGAACCCGACAATCATCGACTCGACGCCCTTCCCGACATCGGCCAACGGCGTCCACGTGGTAGGTGAGGAGACCTACGTCGCCACCGGAACGTCAGGAACTGGAGTGGGCGCGGTCTTCGCCGTCGAGACCTCGACGATGGACACGATCGGCAGCGCCGATCCGGGCAACACGGCATTCGACGTTCGCTACGCGAATGACCATGCGTTCGTGGCCACCTTCGGGAGCGGGTTGACGGTACTCGATGCCACCAACCCTGCCAGCATGGTGCCCGTAAGTATGGCGGAGGTCGGCTCCTTCTCGAACTCTCTCGAGATCGATGGCTCTACGCTCTACCTCGCGGACTTCGGCTTTGCCGGGCCGCAGGGGCTTCGCGTGATCGACGTATCCAACCCGGCCCAACCGACCGAGCTGGGTACAGGGGACGTGATCGCCGGTGGAACCACGGTTGACGTGGCGTATGCGAACGACTTCGCCTACACTGCCGTCGACATGGTCGGCATCTGGCAGTACGACGTCTCCGACCCGACCAACGTATCCACGACGGCGGACGTGGTTACCTCCGACCGCGCAACCGGCATCGACACCGAGGGCGAGCTTGTGATCGTTGCTGACACGGGCACGGGCATCTGGATCTTCTCGGCACCGGCTCCCGTGAGTACGGAGGTGGGTGC
>JBJHBB010000449.1:0-2952 GCA_050485265.1 Rhodothermales bacterium
GTGCAGAGGCTCCGCGAGATCAATTGCTCCGTTCTCGGCGACGTGCACGAGGCGCGAGCGAGCGTGCTCGAGGAGCCGGTCAAGACCGAAGGGGAGGAGCTGCTAACCTTTGCAGAGAAGTATCAGCGTGGCGGCGGAAAATCGGGCGCGAAGGACGGAGGCGCTGCGTCAGGCGCAGGGGCGTCGGCGGGCATGGCCTCGCTGGATCGAATTATCCCCGCACCACTCTCGGACGATCAGACTCGGGAAATCGAGCAGCTCGGTGTGCGCGTCTTTCAGCTGTTCGAGTGCGCCGGCGTGGCCCGCATCGACTTCATGATCGATGAGGCCGACGGTCAGGTCTATTTCAACGAAATCAATACGATACCGGGCTCGCTGAGCTTCTACCTGTGGGATCCGGCCGGAGTGCCGTTTGCAAATCTGCTGGATCGCCTCATCACATTAGCGCTCGACCGTTACCGAGCCGAAAACGGCAGAATCAGATCGTACGAAACGAACATCTTGTCGACGGCGAGTCTGAAGGGAATGAAGGGCGCAAAGCGTTCGTCTGGCTGACACCCTGCACACATCTGTCCACTGACGAACACGCCTGAAAAGTCGAGGACGGCGATTTTGCCAATTCTGGGCCGGTTGGCGCGCGAGTTGCAGGATGTGACGCGCAATCAACCCCTCGCCCGTCATGAAAACAATTTTGAACATTGCGCTCGTTACCCTGCTCGTCGCCGTTGCGATGCCGCAGGAAGCCGAGGCGCAGAGCGTCTGGGAGCGAGTTCGAGATCGAGTAGAGGCCAACGACCGAAACGACCGCAACGCCCAGACCGAGCGTGAAGCGCAGCGACAGCGTGAGGCGCGACAGGCCCAGCGTGAACGCGAGACCCGCGAAGCGCAGCGACAGCGTGAAGCCCGCGAGGCTCAGCGGAACCGCGGTTCACAGACTTCGCCGCAGCGCCGCGCACCGGTGCAGCAGCGCTCCACCGCCAACCAGCGAGGTGGCGCGGCCGGCGGCCCGCAGTTCTGCCGTTCAGGTGCCGGTCATCCCGTCCATGGAATGAGCTGGTGCTACGACAAGGGCTTTGCAACGCCCTCGTGGACGCGAGGAAGGCTCGGTGACATCATCTTCGACCGCAGAGCAACCCGTGACCGCTCGACGGGCCGCACGCTCACGCAGCGCCAGATTGAGGGCATCCTCGGCCGCGACACCGCACGCCGTGTGGAACAGCAGGGACGCCAGTCCGGCGCTTCCGGCACGCTGCGCGGACGCTGGCTCAACAACAACACCCTAGAACTGATGCTGGACGAGATGCCCGTGGTTCGGCTTACCGACCGCACGGGTGACTTCAGGGTGGACGACGCTTTGGTCGCACGCTATCGCTAGAGGTGGCATGGAAGGGTGACCGCCGGGCCCCGGTGAGGCAGACCGCCTCCCGGGGCTTTTCGCTTGTACACGTAACCTGGTCGACGACCTCGCGTTGCAGACGGGACTTCCAGATCCACCGATGCGGCAGGACATCATCCACTCAAACGACGGCAACGGCGATCGCCCACGGGTGGTTGTAATAGGAACGGGCCACGGCGGCATGGAGGCGGTCCACGGTCTCCGAAACGCGCCGGTCGATGTCACCCTGATCGATCGAAACAACTACCACAAGTTCCAGCCGCTGCTCTATCAAGTTGCCACGGCGGGGCTGAGTTCGGGTGACATCACCCAGTCCGCGCGGCACATCTTTAACGGCCAGAAGAACTTCTCCTTTCGCTTGGGGAGGGTTCAATCGATCGACTTCGAGCAGCAGCGCGTGCACGTAATGCGGGGTCAGTCGATTCCGTACGACTACCTGGTTCTGGCTGCGGGGGCCTCGACGGCCTACTTCGGCGTGCCCGGGGCGGAGGAGCATACCCTCCCTCTGAAGAATGTGGCCGATGCCATCAATCTGCGGAGCCACATCTTGGATTGTTTCGAGCGCGCGGACGCAGATCCGTTCCAGATGGAGGAGGGCGCGCTGTCCTTCGTGATCATTGGAGGAGGGCCAACAGGGGTGGAGCTCGCAGGCTCGTTGTCTGAGCTCTTTGACCGGGTCCTCCGGAAAGACTTTTCCGGCATCGATATCGACCGTGCCTCGATCACGCTGATCGAGATGGCCGACCACCTGTTGCTTCCATACAAGCAGAGCCTCAGGGACTACACGGCCCGCGTACTGACCCGCCGCGGAGTCGACGTGAGACTCGGTGTGTCCGTCGTTCGGATAGAGCCTGGCAAGGTCCACCTGTCAACTGGGGACGTTCTACGCGCGCACACGGTCATCTGGGCCGCCGGTGTTCGAGCCAATCCACTGGCCGACGCCCTCGATGTAGAGCAAGGCCCGGCCGGGCGTGTCGTGGTGGACGAACACTTGCGCGTCCCCGGATTCGACAACGTCTTCGTCGTGGGCGACATGGCTGATGCCAGGACGCCGGAGGGAGACCTGTATCCCCAACTTGCTCAGGTGGCGATTCAACAGGGACGGCACGCCGCACGTCAAATCAGCGCTGACCTGCGAGGGGACGGGCTTTCACCTTTCACCTATCGCGATCACGGCATGATGGCCACCATTGGCCGGAACGCTGCCGTGGTGCAGTTTTCCGGCGGACGGACGTTGCGAGGAGCGCCGGCATGGCTGGCGTGGGTGTTTGTCCACGTCCTCAAGCTCGTAGGATTCCGCAACAGGATATCCGTCCTGATGAACTGGACGTACAACTACTTCACCTGGGATCGGGGGCCGAGAATCCTTCTGTCCAGTGTGCCGGAGCGGGACGAACTGGATGCTCCAATTCCCCATCCGGATGCCGTAACTGCGCCGCAACCCCAGGAGGACTATCTCACCGAGTCGATGCGCTCGACCGAGTAGCCCTCGGCTTCGACGGCCTCTCGAATACGAGGCTCGACAGTGGAGAGCTCGGCAGTGTGTTTGACGCGAG
>JBJHBB010000450.1:0-2935 GCA_050485265.1 Rhodothermales bacterium
TGCCTCGGCGGTTCGTGGCGAGGGAGACAATGAGGTCTTTCTCACGCAGTCCGTCAGCCAGGATATCATCGCGGGATATGCGTCTGTGTGCAGCCCGACGTCAACCACCAGCTACTGGCGGCTGTTGGATCTAGCGGCAGAAGACCTTGATGGAGAGCTGGACATCTCTACTGTTGAGATCGGAATCGCGCTTACTCCTGCCGTTGAGACCACGC
The DNA here is from genome assembly GCA_050485265.1 of Rhodothermales bacterium. GTDB lineage: Bacteria > Bacteroidota > Rhodothermia > Rhodothermales > JANQRZ01 > JBJHBB01. Next base: position 216 of record JBJHBB010000450.1, read on the forward strand.
TGCGTCTTTACCGCGTGGATGGATCGCTCCAGTTCGGCGCGGTGACATTGCTCTTCGAGACGAATGTCCCCCTCGATGGAAGCGAAGAGGCTCTGCTGCTCTCCGTACCCGTGGATGCGGTGATCGCTGCCGATGCGAAGCTTGCCGTCGAGTGGAATACGCCGTTCGTTCCGGACGTGGGGCCGTTCATCGGTGTCAATCCGAGCGGCGAGACGAATCCCCAGTATCGATCGTATCCAGGTTGTTTCTCTTCGGATTTCCCTCCGACTCCCAAGCCCTCGGCGCACAATCACTGGGTACTCAATGTCCGGGGCAGCGTGGGGCCGGCGCCCGTCGTCGTGACGCCATCCAGCGACGTCATCTCTGCCGGCGGTAGCAGGGAAGTAGTCGTCGACGTGGACGCGACCGACCTAGCACACGGAGTCCATCCGTACGAGCTGGTCTTCCTCACCAATGACCCCGACCAGCCGGAGATCGTGGTTGAGTTGTCGATAGCCGTCGAGGCCCCGATCGTCTCGACGGCCGAGGGTCCAGAGGCCGTTCACGCGGATTTGCTCCCTGCGTACCCCAATCCTCTGACGACCTCGTCGACGCTTTCGTTTGATCTCGCTGAAGCGACGACTGTGCACCTGGCGGTGTACGACATCATGGGGCGGCGCGTCGCGGTCATCACCGACGGCACGTACACGGCTGGCAAACACACGCTGGTCTGGGACGCGAGCTCTGTGTCGGCGGGGATGTATTTCGCTCGTCTAGTCACGGATGCCGGTGCCACCAGTCGACGCCTGCTTGTTACGCGGTGATGCAATCACTCGGCAGGCGCGTTAGGCCGTCGCGCTGTCGACCTTTCCGATTGATCTCGTAGCAGGCGTACTCGTCCGCGGCACCTTGGAGCGCGTCAGGGCGTTGGGTAAGACCATCATCCCATCCCCAGGCAATGCCGCACAGTCGCGACAACGGTTCACAGTTCGAAGAGAAGGCCCTGCGCGTTCGCGCGCTCATAGAAGACGACTACGAGGCGGTAGTCCGACTGCAACAGCACGGCTTTCCGGGGATGAAACCGTGGACTCGCGAGCAGTTCGCCAGTCATCTGAAGCATTTCCCTGAGGGCCAGCTCGGCGTCGAGTATGACGGGGAACTGGTCGGCTCGGCCTCTAGCCTGATGATCGAGTTTGATGAGTACGGGGGTCGACATACGTGGGCGGACATCTCGGACAGGGGCTACATCGGCAATCACGACCCCGACGGTGACACCCTCTATGGGATCGAGGTCGTTGTGGATAGCGACTTCCGCGACATGAGACTCGGTCGTCGCCTGTACGAGGCGCGCCAGGACCTGGCTCGTCGCCTCAACCTGCGGCGAATCATGGTGGGCGGGCGCCTGCCGGGGTTCGAGGAGCACGCCAAGGAGCTCTCGGTGCAGGAATACGTGCAGAAGGTCCAGAAGACCGAGCTCTACGACCCGGTTCTGACCTTCCAGCTTGCCAACGGCTTCTCGGTCAAGCGAATCGTGCGGGACTATCTACCGAGTGATGATGCATCACACGGATACGCGATTCTGCTCGAGTGGCCCAATCTGCACTACACCCCGGATCCGAATCGGCGCACCCAGTCCTCCTTCCCCGTCCGCGTCTGCACCGTTCAGTACCGCATGCGGCAGATCGACTCCTGGGATGACTTCGCCCAGCAGGTCGAGTATTTCGTGGACGTCGCCGCCGGCTATCGAGCGGACTTCGTGCTCTTCCCGGAGATGTTCACCCTCCAACTGCTCTCCTTCCTGCCCGATGCTGAAGCGCCAGGCCTGGCGGTAAGACAATTGACCCAGTTCACCGAGCCGTTGATCGACCTGGGAAGGCGGCTGGCCCTCGCATACAACATCCACATCATCGCGGGCAGCCACTACACGGAGCGAGAAGACGGCCTATTTAACGTCGCCTATCTGTTCCGGCGCGACGGCACGATAGAGGAGCAGGAGAAGGTCCACATCACTCCGAATGAGCAGCGCTGGTGGGGAACCACACCCGGCCGAGATATCCGCGTGTTCGACACCGACCGCGGTCGCATTGCGATCTCGATCTGCTACGACACGGAGTTCCCGGAGATGACGCGCATCGCGACGGCCAAGGGAGCGCAGATTCTGTTTGTCCCCTTCTGTACCGACAATCGGCAGGGCTATCTACGTGTCACCCGGTGCGCGCAGGCTCGCGCTATCGAGAACCAGTTGTACGTAGTGACGTCGGGCTGCGTGGGGAATATTCCGTCCGTCGAGAACATGGACATTCACTACGCGCAGTCAGGGATCTTCACACCGAGTGACTTTCCCTTCCCACCGGACGGAATCGCCGGCCTCTGCGAGCCGAACATCGAGACGGTGGTGATGGCGGACCTGGACCTGGAGGTGCTGCGCCGCAACCGGGCTGGCGGGACGGTCCGTACGTGGCGTGATAGGCGCACAGATCTGTACGAGGTCGTCGAGAAGCCCCCGTCAGTGCCGGAGGCGCCTACCACGGACACCGTCACCTCCGGACATCCAACGACGGGCTAGCGAACGACCGTGAACCGGGAAACGCGGACCTCATCGCCTGAGATTGCTCGAACGACGTAAACGCCGGGAGACAGACCTGTGACATCGAGCTCGGTGACGTCTCGAGCTTCAAGAGCTTGACGACCGAGCAGGTCCGTCACCACGACACGTTCGAAGGGCGAATCCCCCTCGATCG
>JBJHBB010000451.1:0-2933 GCA_050485265.1 Rhodothermales bacterium
GGTGAGGTCCATCCGACGCCCGTTGAGAGCGTCGTTCATCAGGCGGTAATAAAACGTGTTGCAAGAGACACGAATGGCATCTCGCACGCTGATCGAGCCGTGCACACCCAGGCACCTGAACGTCCTGCCGCCAAGCGAATAGCCTCCACCACATGTAAGCCGGGTGTTCTCGTTGATCATGCCCATCTCGAGCGCCCATGCCGACATGAACACCTTCCACGTCGAGCCCGGCGGCTGCTGCATCTGCACAGCGCGGTTAAATAGGGGCTGCATGGGGTTACGCATGACGTGGTCGACGAACTCCTGCGACATGCGCCCGCTCCAACCTGCCGGCTCATAGTCCGGAGCGCTGACCATCGCGATGATCCCCCCCGTGCGCGGATCGAGAGCAACGATCCCGCCGCGCTTGTTGACCATCAGGCTTTCGGCCAGCGCCTGGGTCCGATGATCGATCGTCAGGTGAAGCTCATGACCGCTCTGTGGAGGAATGTCGTTCGCTCCGCCCTGATACGGTCGCACCTCCATCCCGTGCGTGTTGATCATCATCAGCGACCTTCCGGGACGCCCACGGAGCACGGTTTCGTAGACCGACTCCACCCCGGTCTGCCCAACGATGTCACCGAGCCGATAGCCCTGAGCGCGCATCTGGTCGAGCTGGCGCTCGGAGATCTCACGCACATAGCCGAGGACGTGCGCCGCGCGCGGTGGATCGTGGTAGCGCCGCTTCTGGCTGATGTTGAAGCTCAGCCCCGGCAACCGCCAGAGCTCTTCCTGTACCCGGGCAAACGCGTCGAAGCTGATCTCGGAGAACAGCTCCGAAGGCTGGAAACGCGAGTGCTGGACGGCCCTGCGATAGCGCACCTGAAGCAGTGAGTCATCAACGGCCAACAGACGAGCAAGCAACGGCAGGTTGCGCTCGTCGAAGTACCGAGGCGTGACGGCAACCGTGTACGTCGGCTCGTTGTCCACGAGTAGCTTACCCGACCGGTCGAAGATCAAGCCGCGGGCCGGTTCGACGACCTTCGGCCTCACCGCGTTGCCGAACGCTTCCTCATCATAGCGGTCCTGCTCGAGGAGCTGCATTTGAACCAGGCGCGCCCCGAGCAGGCCGATCACGATCAGCACGATCGCGCTGAAGATTTGCATTCTAAGTCCGGAGCGCTCGCGCTGAGCCGGGGCTTCGATCTTCATTTACAGGGTTCCGGAGATACGATGGTCGACGCGGCGGGAGGATACGCCCGCCCATGGGCTCGGGCTACAACGCCACCGATGTGTGCGGGATTCTCCCCAATCGTTGGAAGCGTTCGATATTTGAATGACGGAGTCAGAACGAACACACCGGTGACTTGCGTTGTTAACAACGACCGACCGTCGCACAGCGTGTGTGCCATACGCCGCTCGCGCGTTACTATCTCGCACCGTGCGTCGGCGGCTCCAGTGCCAGCCCCGGCTTCGCCAGACCTCACACCGAGGACACATGAGATTTCCGGCTCAACCTCCCGCAGCGCGCCGACTCCAGACCTGCCTTTTCGCGCTCGCCGCCGTGCTACTCTGGACCGGCGTCGCGCCCGCCGCGATGTCGCAGTACTTCGGACGCAACAAGGTTCAGTACGACACCTTCGACTTCCGGGTACTCTCGACCGAGCACTTCGACATCCACTACTATCCGGAAGCCGAGGAGGGGGTGCGCGACGCGGCCCGGATGGCCGAGCGCTGGTACACGCGCCTGTCGAACGTCCTGGGACATGAGTTCCGCGAGCGCCGCGCGATCATTCTCTACGCCGACGACGCCGACTTCCGCCAGACCAACGTCATTGGGGGGATGATTGGGGAAGGCGTACAGGGTGTCACCGAGGGTTTCCGGTTGAGGGTGGTGATGCCGCTTACCGGGTCGTACGCGGATACGGACCATGTGCTGGGTCACGAGCTGATCCACCAGTTCCAGTACGACATGAGCCAGCGTGCTGGGCTGTTCGGCAACTTCATCCGGTTGCCGTTATGGATTATCGAGGGGATGGCAGAGTACTTCTCGGTCGGCCGGAATGACTCGCACACTGCCATGTGGTTGCGCGATGCAGTCATCCGCGACGCCTTCCCCACGCTCGACCAGTTGACCCGCGATCAGCGCTACTTCCCCTATCGCTACGGCCAGGCCTTCTGGGCCTGGGTGGGCGGCACTTACGGCGACGAGGCGGCGGTGGAGCTGTTCCGCGCGTCGCTCGCGATGCCACTCGACAGCGCCGTCGTGAGCATCACCGGCCTTTCGGCCGACTCGCTGGCCGCCCGATGGAAGCAGGACGTCGAGGAGCTCTACTTCCCCCGAATCGAGGGGATGCAGACCCCGCCCTACCAGGGACGCGACCTCGCCGGCACCGATCAGGCCCGACTCGACTCTCTGGGGCTAGTCCCACTGCCTGGCCGTCGCGTGCTCGCGCGAGACATCGACGGCGGCAACATGAACGTCTCGCCTCAGGTCAGCCCCGACGGACGCTACGTTGCGTTTCTCTCTGAACGGGATCTGTTCGGGATCGACCTCTTCCTCGCCGATGCGCAGACCGGTCAGGTCATCAAGCGTCTTCAATCAGTGGGATCGGACCCACACCTCGACGCGATCCGCTTCATCGACTCGGCCGGCGCCTGGAGTCCGGACGGGCAGCGGTTTGCGTTCGTGACGTTCGTGCGCGGCCAGAACGAGATCGCGATCCTCGACGTGGCCAGCCGCGACGTGCGCCAGCGCATCCAGGTAACCGGCGTCGGTGCCATTAAGGACCCGGACTGGAGCCCCGACGGTCGGACGCTCGTCTTCACCGGCATCCGAGGTGGCATCTCCAACTTGTACCTGGTCGACATCGAGGGAGGGCAGGCTCGCCAGCTGACCAACGACCGGCACGCCGATCTCCAGCCGACCTGGTCGCCCGATGGAAGTCAGATCG
>JBJHBB010000452.1:0-2933 GCA_050485265.1 Rhodothermales bacterium
GGTCGAGGTGCGACCCCGTCAGGAACAGGCGTTCCTCGATGACGGCGTCTTCCGAGATGCGGCAGTTCTCGTCAAGGTGCAGGAAGGCGGCGGCGACATGCTCGAGAGTGATCGGTCTCGGTTCGATGCTGAGGAGCATCCGGCGGACGATGCCGTCGCAGGCGCCACGGACCGCCAGGGGTTCGACGGCGGTTGTGTCCTGGGCCGGCGGGCATCCCTTCAGTCGGATCCTCCGCCGGTACGGGGTTACCGGTGGCGGACCCCCCACGATGCCATCCGGGAAGGAGAGCATCAGGGGCCGAAGGTCGATCGGCTCGGTGTTGGGGGGCTGGGCAGGAAGGGGCGGGACGCTCGTAGGGTAGGTCATGCCCTCCCCCAAGGGCACGCGACACTGGTCGCAGCCGCGTCCCTCAGGGCGCCGGCCGCGTCGCTCGGGATCTCCTGATCCGGCAGATACTGCTCAAGGTCCGCGATCACCCGGTTCATCGCTCGGAGCCCTGCGACTGCGCTGCTCGGCAGAGCGCTGGCTCGCGCCTCCAACTCATCGATCAGGATCGGCAGCACTGACGCCAAGAAGAGCTGGTCCGATCCGGCGTGGAAGCGGATCGCGAGCTCTGTACGTACGTACGCTGCGAGCGGGTCGTCAAGAGGCAGGCCGGTTGCCACAGCTTCGGGGTTCTGAGGGTTCACGTGTTCTCCTTCTGGGGACAGCAGGAGAAGACCCGGCGGTGGGGACACGGAACCGGCAGGGACGATCCATCCCCGCTCAACGAACTGGGTCGTGCGCGAACCGACCGGCCGCGTCCGGGCGGTGGAGATGGCACTGCGAGACTGATGTCCCGAGGGTCGCAGCCGTCGGACGCCCTCGAACCCCGCCGCCTTGTCGCTGGGTCGAGGGCGTTGCACCTCACGCCTCAACGGCCAGTCGAAACCGATGCCCGTGAGCTCGGTGTCCTCGTCAGCGTCCCAGGCGCCGTCACATACGCGACAGTCCACCCCGACCGCCTCAGCGCATCCGAACTCGGGCTCGCCCCCGTCGATGGTGACGCGTTGATCCTCGACCCAGATGTCACACTTCACGTACAGGACTTCCTGGCAACCGATGAGCTCGGTGCTACAGCAGTCGGGGCAGGTCAACACCTGGCTCACCGATGGCTGGCTGAGGTTGCTGATGGCTGCCATCTTGGCGTGGAGTCCCGTGCCCGGCGATCAGCCATGCACGGCCAGGCGAACTGATCTTCGTACCCACCGGTCCCACGCCACCGCGATGCCATCGTCGAGACGGGCGTCGCTGATCATCACGCGCACCCAACAGACCCTGAGGGCATCCCAGCCGTCGGGGCAGCGTGGACCCGCGCGGGGATGTCTCAGCGGTCGATGATGTCCACCGGTTCGCCTGACATCGGCGGCCAACCAGGGATCGACGGGCTGTACATCTGTTGTGCCGCTACCTGGTAGCCGTCGCGCGGGTGGCCTCGGAGTAGAAGCACCATCCCGGTCGCGAGGGACTCCTCCTTCACCACCCCGCCCGGGATGCGGGCCCGGTCGGTGAAGAACGCCACCTCCAGGCCATCCCCCACCACTCGACGTCCCGACAGGGGGCCCCAGGAGTCGTTCCACGCTGAAGGGAACTGTTCCTTCGCAGTCGACAAGCGAGCTTCGAGAAGCCCTGGCCACAAGGGGTGGCCGCTGATCGGCTGGCTGAGATCGGAAGCAAGGGCATCGAGGCTCGAGTCAGCGATGGTCGGGTGATCGCGGTTGGCCCACAGCCACAGCTGCGTCTCGACGAGCCGAAGGTTGTCGTCGAACATGTGCCACATCGCTCGCCCGTCGCCGGAGAGGACGGCATCGACCCAGGCGAAGGCAGTCTCCGCAACTCCTCGCGGCAACATCTCGGCCATGCGATCGCCTCTCGCGCTGTGAGGACGCTATGCGGCTGTCTACGCGAAGGCGAGCATCTGGCCCTCGCCTAGCCGCGGCACGGCCGGACGTCCTTGGACTGCATCACCGACCACGGTGGAAACGCACTGGCCCGAGGCTTCCAGCCACTTCGAGGAACTGGTCGTCAGAGCCTCAGCGGGGATCTCAGAGTCCCCCGTCTCGGGTTCTCGACGTCGAGAGCCGGCCACGGGGCTGCCCGAGCGCATAGCGCCGAGCACCCCAGGAGCGTGAGTCACCGTTGCGCACCGAACTGGGTGCGCAACGGCTCGGCTCCACCGAACCGATTGCGGCGACGGCCTGGCCACCCACGGTCGCTGTGCATGACCACATCACTCGCGACCGGCTCCCTGTCCGCATCTACTCCGGGCTGCGTCAGCAAGCCACCGCTGAAGTGGGTCGGCGGCAAGGCACGCCTGCTGCCGCACATCCTGCCCCACTTCACGAGTCAGAGCCGCATCGTTGAGCCGTTCTTCGGTGGCGGTGCCGTCTCGTTCGCCCTGACGGGCGCACACCCGGAAGTCCAAGTCGTGGCGAACGACTTTCTGGAGCCTCTGGTTGCCATCTACCGGGCGCTCCAGTCGGACTGTGAGAGCTTCATCGCTGGCGTCGAGCGCTACGCAGACCCATACCTTGCTGCGCGGGGGAAGGCGGCGCGGCGCACCTTCTACTACGACGTTCGCGACCGGTATCGGGATGGCGACCTGGATGGTCCTGAGACGCTGCTGTTCCTGCTCCGGACGTGCTACTCCGGCCTGTATCGGACCGGCAAGAAGGTGCCGGGTCGCTTCGCTACCGCACACGGCTTCGGGAACGAGAAGGCAGACTTCCACCTCCCTGACCGGCTCCGCTCCGCCGCTTCTCAGATGGCCGACTGGAGGTTCCTCTCCGGAGACTTCGCCGAGACGCTGGAGCACGTGAATGCGGACTCGTTCGTCTTCCTCGACCCGCCCTACAGAGGCACCTTCACCGGCTACACCGATAGCGGGTTCTCC
>JBJHBB010000453.1:0-2928 GCA_050485265.1 Rhodothermales bacterium
GCCCTACGATGGTCCGATGGGCTTGGGATGCATCAACGGGTGGGCTCGGCTGGTTGATCAACCAGCCATATCCACGGCGCGCGGCGGCACTCAATCCACAAGTAGCCCGTCGAGACTTGCACGAGTGCAACTCCGACCTGCCGACCGGCTGTATCCGATTCTTCCCGCTTCCGACCCTGAGGGCATCAGGTGGCGCGCCGAGCCGCGAAGGCGTGGATCGAAGCCAGGAACCTGCGAGCTCCCTCGCAGGCCGCGGTCGCCAACGGGTTATCGAGAACCAGCGCGCGATCCCGAGCGACGACGGCGCAGCGATCCGCAGGCAACTGCGCACGCGCCTCGTGGCTGCGCAGGACCTTTGCGAGCAGTAGGGAGGTAGGGAATCAGTACTGTCGACGAGCAAATACTGAGCGCCGCCGAGGCGATCTCATCAAATATCGCGGTGCTTGGACACGACCGGGCCCTTCTCGCCCAGAACATTCTGAGCCAACTGCGCAACCTAGTCGAGGGAGTCGCCGTCCGGCTTCACACCGGCCGTGGCGATGGACAGTTCCAGTACGACATGGTGGGCTCGGCAATCTCCTATGCCTCCAGTAAGGGCAAGATCAACTTCGTTTCGCGGTTCCATAAGCTCCTGCAGGCCAGTGCATCGCACTACACGATGGGCGGAGACCCGTCCGAGCGCCTTATGCTCAAATACTACGACTACCTGCTACGGATCCGAGACCTGGCGAACGCCCAGTTCGGGGTCAGCATCCTCGCGAATCTTGAGGACTTTCCGGTCGATCTCGACCCCTCGCTCCAGGAGTACCACCAGAAGATCGCCGAACGCATCGTGGCGACACAGGCGACACCTTTGACGCAGCCTCGCAAGGATCGATATTACATCCATGCCGTGCGGCCGTTCTACACGGGTGGGCGTGTCCTCTACGAGGTGACCTTCTACAACGCTGTCAATCGAGTTAGCAAATTCGACCGCATCATTGGGTTCACGGACATCGATATCACCGACAAGTACGCGGCGAACCTGGTCCTCGAAGCCGACTCGATCGAAGTGCTCGGGCAGAGCATGCCCATCACGATCATCCGGGACTGGGAGGTATCGATCCGACCCTGCGAGTTCGACAACTTTGCCCGGATCTTCGATGAGACCTTGAAGACTTCCACTGGTAGCTCCGAGTACCGGAATCTGATGCGGTACTTGACGACGACGTCCTCGAACCTGCTCGACATCGTCGACATGAGCGACGTGCAGTACGACGCCCTCAAGGCGTGGGCTGCGAGGTCGTCCCAGCAGCCGCGGATCCTTCCGTTTCTCGACAAAGCGCGAGCGCTGGCACGCACCACGTCGGCTGGGTCTAACGTCATCCGCTACTTGATGCTGCGAATGAATAATCAAATCATCAAGTTGCAGCACAGCAATCAGGCCTGCGCCGTGCTATCGGGCCTGCACCTCGAATATGGCTGCGCGCCATTCGATCGTATGCCGTTCTGCACGTCGCTCTACGGACACAACCCACGCTTCGCGGATCTTGTCGAGAGCCTGGACTCCTCCGGACGCGCCCACGAGCTCCTGGCCCGCCGAGTCAAGACCAACGTTGAGAACCGCGGCATGCTTTACACGCCGGTCAGCGACGTCGAACCGCTGGGCGACGTCGACCAGCTAATAGCCGCCTACAACAGGCATGTCTACTACAAGCACACCGGCCGAAAGATGCTGAAGGACAAGGGTCACCTCTTCATCCGAGAGTACGAGGACGGCACGGTCACCATCATTGAGAAGCTCCAGGAACACGCCGCGACCGGCATCGGGGGCTACCAGAATGGAGTCAAGCAGTGGCTGGCCCAAACGACTCCGGCCCCGGACGACCCGCTCAAGGTTCGGGCGCTCGAAGAACTGTTCGTTGATTCACACGTCGCCCTGATCTACGGGCCGGCCGGGACTGGCAAATCCACCATGGTCAGCCTTGTCGCGAACTACTTCAACAGGAATGAGAAGCTGTTCTTAGCCCACACCAACCCGGCCGTCGACAATCTCAAGCGTCGTGTGAGCGCGCAGAACTCGACCTTCCGGACGATAAGCAGCCACATCGGCCGCCACGATGCCGCCGACTACGACGTGCTGGTGATCGACGAGTGCAGCACAGTCAGCAACTCCCACCTACTCAAGGTGCTCGAGCGGACATCCTTCAAGCTGCTAGTCCTCGTCGGGGACGTGTTCCAGATCGAGTCCATCCAATTCGGAAATTGGTTCGGACTGGCCCGCTCGTTCATCCCCGACACGGCCGTGTTCGAGCTCGCGACACCTTTCAGGACCAAGAACCCCAACCTGATTGACCTGTGGTCATCGGTCCGCGACCTAAAGGCCGACATCTCGGAAAAGCTGGCTCGGAACGGCTACTCCACGGTGCTCGACCAGAGTCTGTTTCAGCCCCAGCGGGACGACGAAATCATCCTGTGCCTCAGCTATGACGGTCTCTACGGTATCAATAACGTCAACCGCTTCCTCCAGAGCAGCAACCCCGGCGCCGCGACAACGTGGGGAGCATCGACCTACAAGGTGGGCGACCCCGTGCTCTTCAACGAGACCGACCGCTTCCGGCCCCTCATCTACAACAACCTAAAGGGGAAGAACGTCGACATTCGGACGCTGCCGGGCCGCGTTCTGTTTGACGTGTCACTTGATCGACCAGTGACCGAGTTCGATGTCGATGGCTTCGACCTCCGTTATGTGGCGGAATCCACCGTCAGTTTCGATGTCTACGAGCGGGGCACTGGGGACGATGATGACGACTCCACGACTGGCTCGGTGCCGTTCCAGATCGCCTATGCGGTCTCAATCCATAAGGCGCAGGGCCTAGAGTACGACTCAGTGAAGGTCGTGATCACGGATGCCAACGAGGACGACGTTTCGCACAACATCCTTTACAC
>JBJHBB010000454.1:0-2927 GCA_050485265.1 Rhodothermales bacterium
TGGTGGAGCCGGCGACCTGGACGACCGGATCGTCACCCGAGAGCAGCCAGGCCGCCACTCCCCCCGCTCCGAGCACCACGGCGACGACCGCTGCGAGGACGAGACGCTTCCGCCTCGTCGCACGCGTCGTCCCGGTTGCGTCGCCGTCGCCGTTCCCCATCGCTCCCACCGTCGACTCAGAGCTCCGCCAGCACCGCGATGAGCAGGATGACGAACGCCAGCGGCTGAATCAGGAGGTACGGGACGTACTCCTGCTGGAGGATGATGTCGTTCAGGTTGAGCGAACCCGCGACCATCGAGATGGCGAGCACGCCCAGGATGAGCGGGATCTCGTAGCTGATCAGCTGCGCCGCGGATCGCACGGCGCCGAGCAGCGCGTACTTGTTGTCCGAGGCCCAACCGGCCATGAGGTAACCGACAACGGTTACCCCTGAAATGGCGACAAAGTAAAAGAGCCCCAACTGCAGATCACGCACGAACCAGCCGTCCATGAACGGCAGGACCATGAGTGTCATGAAGACCGGGACGAAGGTGACGAATGGCGCCAGCTCAAACAGCCAGCGGTCCGCCGTGGCCGGCCGGACGTCTTCCTTGGTGACCAGCTTCAGCGCGTCTGCAATCGACTGCAACGTACCGTAGGGGCCGGTGCGCATAGGGCCAAGGCGCATCTGGATACGGCCGACGAACTTGCGCTCGACGTAGATGAGGCCCATGACCGTGACTGTCATGACGATGACGACAATCTGGAGACGCAGAAATGCGTCCAACCAGACGTTCATGTCGACCCCGAATATGCCCCAATCGAGCAGCGGTAACGTCATCTATCCACCGAGCAAAGAACGATGTCCGTCGATCCCAGGATCGTGACGGCATCAGCCACGTAAGACCCGATCGTCATATGTCGCAGCGACGACAGGTTGCAGAACGAGGGCGACCGCATTCGCAGCCGGTAGGGCTGCGTGGCACCCTTCGATACCAGGTAGATTCCGTACTCGCCGCGAGGGTCCTCACAGCGCTGGTAGACTTCGCCCGCCGCGGGACGCAGCAGGCGAGGCATGCGCTCCGGCAGGATCGGCCCCTCCGGCATCTGCTCGATGGCCTGGCGCACGATCTTGACCGACTCCCGGATCTCCTCCAGGCGCACGAGGTAACGGTCGAAACAGTCGCCGTTGGCCCCCGTGGGGATATCGAACTCAAAGCGGTCGTAGATAGAGTAAGGCTCGTCGCGTCGCAGGTCGTACTCGACACCGGAAGCGCGCAGCATCGGACCGGTGACGCCGAAGCGTATGGCGTCCTCGGCGCTCAGCTTGCCGATATCCCGCGTTCGCGCGATGAAGATCTCGTTCTGGGTAAGGAGCTTGTCCATATCATCGGCGCCGATAAGCGCCTGCTCGCAAACCCAGAGGACGCGCTGCTTGAAGTTGCGCGGCACGTCCCACGCCACACCGCCGGGGCGGAAGTAGGCGTACATGAGGCGGTCGCCCGAGACTTCTTCGAAGAGGTCCAGCAGGTTCTCCCGCTCTCGGAAGGCGTAGACAAACGAGGTTCCGAAGATGCCCAGGTCAGTACCGAAGGCGCCCAGGAACATGAAGTGGCTCGAAATGCGGTTCAGCTCCGCCAGGATGATGCGGATGTATTCTGCGCGCTCCGGCGGCACCATGTTGGCCAGGCGCTCGACGGCGAGCACGTAGCAGAGCTCTGCGTTGAACTGCGAGAGGTACTCCGTGCGGTCCTGGTAGCCGATGGCCTGGCGGTAGTCCATGTGCTCCGAGAGCTTCTCGCCGCCACGGTGCATGTAGCCGATGTGCGGGATGACGTCGTTGACGACTTCGCCATCGATCTCCAACACCATGCGGAACACACCGTGAGTAGCGGGGTGCTGGGGCCCGATGTTGATGTTGAGGTCCAGGGTTTCGAGCTCGCGCTCGTGGTAGGCATCAAGCGTCATGGCTATTCGCCCTCCTTCGCGGGCTCAACGTCGAAGCCGGAGCCCGGCGGGATGTATCCCGCGTTGGCCATGTTGCTGCCCAGTTGCTCGCCCTGCCATTCCTCCAGCGGCGCCAGGGGGTTGTCCTTACGCAGGGGGAAGTGGTCGAACATGTCCTCCGGCAGGAGGAGAGGCAGCAGACTCGGGTGACCTTCGAAGACGATGCCGAACATATCGCGGCACTCGCGCTCGTGCCAGTCGGCAGCCTCCCAGATGTCGGTCACGGACTGGATCGTCGTGTCATCACGCGGCACCGGCACCTTCACCGTCACGTTGTGGCGGTGCGTGTAGGAGTAGAGATGATAGACAACCTCGAAGCCGTCGGCCTCGTAGTCGACCCCGGAGAGGTTTCGCAGGAAGTCGAAGGCCAGTGTCTCGTCATCGCGGGCGACCTGGAGGAGGCGGTGTGCATCCTTACGGTCGACCACGAGCAAAACATCGAGGGCTCCCTGGATCGCCTGCATCTCCACACCGGGGAGAGCCTTCTTGAAAAGGTCGGCCACCGAACCTTCGGGAGGTTCGGGCGGGCCGGCCTTGGCAGCTTCTTCTTTCCTGTCTTCTGGGCTCATCCGACTCGGTTTCGATCTTCCATAATCTTGTTCTGCAGGGCGATAAACCCATCGATCAGCGCTTCGGGGCGAGGCGGACAACCGGGGACGTAGACATCCACCGGGATAATCTTGTCCACGCCCTGGAGCACGCGGTCATAGCGAGTGTACGGGCCGCCGTTGGTGGCGCACGCACCCATCGAGATCACCCACTTGGGGTTAGGCATCTGCTCGTAGAGCAGCTTCACGGCCGGCGCCATCTTCTTCGTCACAGTCCCGGCCACGATCATCACGTCGCACTGGCGCGGAGACGGCCACGGCACGATGCCGAAGCGGTCCAGGTCATGGTGCGCCATGTACGTGGCGATCATCTCGATGGCGCAGCAGGCGAG
>JBJHBB010000455.1:0-2922 GCA_050485265.1 Rhodothermales bacterium
CGTCGTCGAAATGGACGAGGGCGATGTCTACCAGTTTGGCCGAATCACCATTCGCGGCAATACCCGAACGAACGACCACGTGATTCGACGGGCGCTCAGGACGGTCCCGGGGACCACCTACAGCCGACAGACGGTCGAGCGTTCGATCCGCGAGCTCATGCAGCTCAACTACTTCGACCCCGAGTCGCTGGCCGAAGGCCCGCAGATGAGCGTCAATGAGGAAGAGAAGACCGTCGATCTCACATACCGTCTTGTCGAGACGGGTGGCGATCAGCTCGAGCTGTCGGGTGGATGGGCCGGCGCGGGGTACGGGGTCATCCTGCAGGCCAGGGTCACCTTCAACAACTTCTCTATCCAGAACATCTTCGACGGTAGCGCCTGGCGCCCGGTCCCGACCGGCGACGGCCAGCAGCTCTCGCTGGGAGTGCAGGCAAGCGGGCTGCAGTACCAGAATTACTCGCTGTCCTTCACCGAGCCTTACTTCCGCGGCCGCAACACACCGGTCGGATTCTCGCTCAGCTACACGTATCGCGACCTCAATCGGAGCCGATTCCTGTTCGATGTCGACGACGCCGAGGAAGCCAACACCTTCCGCTCGCTCTCGTCGCGCGTGTTTTACCGGCAGCAACTTTCGTGGCCGGACGACTTCTTCCAGTCGGGTACGGACCTCAATTACCGTCTCTACGATGTCGAGGGGAGTGCGTACGCAAGCGCATACCGTCTCCCTGAGGGTGTGAGTCAGGAGTTGACCGTGCGACAGTCGCTCGTGCGCAACTCGTTCGACAATCCCATCTTCCCGACTGTTGGGTCCTCCTTCTCGCTATCCGCTGAGGTAGCACTTCCGGTTGGCGGCTTCAACCAGTTCCACAAGGAGATGCTGTCGACGACCTGGGTTACGCCCATCCTTGGACGATTATCACTCCAGTTCTCGGGTGACTTTGGGTACATCGGCTCGTTGACTGGCGACGACGTACAGTTCCAGCGTTTCCTGGTCGGTGGGTCTCCGCTCGAGGTTCAGGGCAGCTATCTCGGCTACGGTAAGGATCTCGTCTTCATGCGGGGATACCCGCTGGGCGCCATCTCACCCCGCCGCGACGGCCAGCTCGCCGGTGGACGCGTCCTCAACAAGTACTCCCTTGAGGCGCGGCTCTTCGCCTACCAGAGCGCCCAGTTCTCCTTTGCGCCGTACCTGTTCGCAGACGCGGCCAACACGTGGGACAGCTTCGCCGATTATAATCCGGCGAACCTCTATCGATCTGCGGGAGTGGGCGTCAAGCTCTTCCTCCCCATCCTCGGCATGCTCGACCTCAACTATGGATATGCCGTCGATCGCCCCCGCGACCCACGCGACGGCTCACTCCAGCCGCCGGGCTGGCGCTTCCAGTTCTCCATCGGGCAGTAACTCACGTTGACGAGAGTGTCCACCATACACAACAGTCGCAACCGTCAGGTCGCCGCGTTCTTGGTTGCGACGATCCTCGTGCTAACGGCTACACTGCCGGCGCAGGCTCAGCAGCGACTGGCCTACGTGGATTCGGACTACATCCTCGAGCGCGTGCCGGAGTACAGGACTGCGCAGCAGCAGATCGATCGCGTCGTCCAACAGTGGCAGTCAGAACTGGATCAATCAGCTACGGAAATTCAGGAGCTGGAGCGCGAGTTCAATGCGCGCGAACTACTCTTCACGGAGGAAGAGCGAGCTCGCCGTTTGCGCGATATAAGTGACAGAAAGCGAGCTAAGGACGCCCTCCGCCTTCGGTATTTCGGTCCCGATGGGGAGCTCTTCCGAGAGCAGGAACGGTTGCTGCGGCCCGTGCAGGAGCGCATCCTGGAAGCCATTGAGGTTGTCGCCAACGACGGCAACTACGACTTCATTTTCGATAAGAGCGGCGACTATGTGTTCCTGTACACGAGAGCGCAGCTAGACGTCTCAGATCGCGTGCTGGAAGAACTTGGCATAGATGCTGCACGAGCGGCGGGCAGGTAACCCGCGTCTCAGCGAACCGAACGACAGAAACCCACCCCGGACATGACCAGACTCATTCGCAACTTCGCCGTCGTTGCCGCGCTCTTCGCTGTGGCATTCGCCGGCACCACCACCGCCACCGCCCAGGACGCCTCGTCGATCGGCTACACCGACTACGAGCTCATCCTGGTTCAGATGCCGGACTTCCGCCAGGTCCAGCAGCAAATTCAGGAGCAGGCCGAGGCCGACCAGGAAGCCCTGGCCACCCTGCAGACAGAAATCGAGCAGCGTCTTCAAGCGAAGGGCGAGGAGCTTCAGCAGCGCTTCCAGGCCGCTCAGGGGCCCGTAACAGATGATGCGCGTCAGCGTGCCATGAACGAGCTGCAGCAGGAGGCTATCGAGTTCGAGATCGAGCAGC
This sequence comes from Rhodothermales bacterium, assembly GCA_050485265.1. Classification (GTDB taxonomy): domain Bacteria; phylum Bacteroidota; class Rhodothermia; order Rhodothermales; family JANQRZ01; genus JBJHBB01. Next base: position 2,385 of record JBJHBB010000455.1, read on the forward strand.
GTCAGCGCATGGAGCAGGAGCGTCAGCGCCGCATCCAGTCGCTGACGCGCCTGGAGGCCGAGCTCCTCGAGCCCCTGTACGGCCAGCTTCAGGAGGCCATCAACGCAGTCGCCGAGCAGCGTAATCTGAGCATCGTTGTGTCATCGCGCCTTTCGGGTGAGCCGGTCCTGCTCTACGCCGGCCCTGGCGCGGTCGACATCACCGCTGAAGTGATGAGCCGCCTTGGAATCAGCATGCAGTCGGCCAACTAAGCATTCATGGTTGTCTTGGAGGCGCCCTCATCCGTCACGGGTGGGGGCGTCTTCGCATGTTTGCGCCCCGTACTTTGCGAGCCGAATCGGCACTCCTCACCAAGCATCTCTCGGACATGAGTACGCAGGTCCTATCGGTCACCACTCTGGAAGACCAGTCCAAGCGGGTGACCACGCAGACTCTCCAGGAAATGCGAGAGGCGGGCAGGCCGATCTCGATGCTTACGGCCTACGACTTCACCAGCGCCCGTCTGCTGGACGGTGCCGGAGTGGACGTTCTCCTTGTT
>JBJHBB010000456.1:0-2921 GCA_050485265.1 Rhodothermales bacterium
GCTTAGGCTCGAGATCGACATGGGGCTGGAGCGTCGGCAAGTGCTGGCGGGAATCGCGGCTCACTACACTCCCGATGATATGCTTGGTCGGAAGGTGGTGGTGGTTGCCAACCTCGCCCCAAGAAAGATGCGAGGGCTCGAGAGCCAGGGGATGGTTCTCATGGCCGAGGATCGCGACGGCAACCTAGTCCCTGTCGGGGGCGATAGCGAGCCGGGGAGCGTCGTCCGCTGAGCGGGCTCGACGCGCGTTGGTCGGCCGATTCCGCTCGCTCCGGTCAGCTACTTGCGTGTCCGGCGCCTCGTAGTTTGGGCTAACACCTACACTGCCACGAATGCCGCGTTTCGCCGTTTTCGTCTGCCTGCTGGGCCTGCTGGCTATCGACGCTGCCGCGCAGTCCGATCGACCTTTCTGGGAGCCGACGGCCTCAGGGGGCGAGCTCATTTTCGAGCAGGCTGCGTATCGGGTTCACTTCTATGATCTTGATCTGCGCGTCGATCCCGCTGAGCGGTTCATCGCGGGTCGCAACGTCATCCATGCCGAGATCGTCATCCCCACCCGATCGGTTGCGTTCGATCTGGACACGACCTTCGTGATTTCTGGGGTGATCGACGAGAAGCATGGCGGCCTGCCGATCGAGCGATACGGTGGTCGCACCTTCGTCGATTATGGACGCACCCTCCAGCCGGGAGAGCAGATCGAACTCTCGGTCAGCTACGAAGGCCGGCCTCGCGTGGCGGCCAACGCGCCGTGGGCCGGCGGCTTCGTGTGGGTCGACCGCCCCGACGGCACCTACTGGGTGGGCGTTGCTAACCAGGGAGAAGGCGCGGACCTGTGGTGGCCCGTCAAGGACCACTCTTCGGATCGAGCCGACTCGATGAGAGTCGCGCTGACCGTTCCCGCGGGACACGAGGGCATCGCAGGCGGGCGGTTCTTGGGGAGCGAGGAGGTCGGTGACGAGGTTCGTTACGAGTGGTTCGTGAGCACGCCGATCAACAACTACTCGATGAGCATCTACATCGGCCCGTTCGAGAGACTCGACGCCGAGTACACCTCAACGGCGGGAGAGTCGATGCAATTCTCTCTCCACGTCCTCCCGGAGGCCGTGCCCGATGCCCGTCGCCAGCTGCCGCAGTTCGTCGAGCACATGCGGTTTCTGGAGGAGCTCCTCGGACCCTACCCCTTCCGCGCAGACAAGTACGCCGTCGTGCACGCGCCGTACCTGGGGATGGAACACCAGACGGCGATCGCCTATGGCGACCAGTGGCGAGACAACGCCTGGGGATTCGATTGGCTGCACTTCCACGAGCTGGCTCATGAGTGGTTTGCCAATCTGGTCTCCGTGCCCGACTGGAGCCACTTCTGGGTCCACGAGGGCTTCGTGATGTATCTGGAGGCGCTCTACGCCGAGCACGTCGGTGGCCTCGAGCACTATCACAGCTACATGCAGGGCCGCATCCTGGTACGGGTGGTCAATCGCAATCCGATTGTGCCGCAGACCGGCCTCGACACGCAGTCGGTCTATTTTGGCAGAACGGATGCCACCGATCAGGATGTGTACTTCAAGGGTGCGGGCGTTCTGCACACGCTTCGATGGCTCTTCCGGGTAAGACTCGGCGCCGATGAAGGGGACTTAGCGTTCATGGGCGCATTGCGAGACATCACCTATCCCGACCCTTCGAAGGAAGCCGACCTTTCGTGTGCAGCCTGCCGCTTCGTCACGACTCGGGACGCCCAGAACGCGTTCGAGAACCGGCTGGGTGAGAGCCTTGATGACTACTTCGCTCTTTACCTCTATCAGCCCGATCTTCCAACTCTGCATCTGAAGCGCGTTGGTGATAGGGTGGATCTCGAGTGGGAAGCCCCTGGAGGGATACCGTTTTCGATGCCGGTTGAGGTGGTGGTGGACGGAGCACGCGGGATCGTCGATATGCCCGAGGGCCGAGGCTCCGTTCGTGTACCTGCCGGGCGATCGTTCGAGGTGGATCCCGACGGATGGATTCTGATAACGGAGCTCTAGCACGGCACCGGTGTTGTCTTCAGAACTTTTGAGACCTCTGCGATGGTCGACCTGCTTTTTCTGGTGTCCGGGTTGCTGCTCATCGGAGCGGCGGCGTTCGACGCCACCTGGACGACACTGTCTCTGAAGAACGCTGGTCCGATTACGGGTCGAGTTGCCTCAGCGATCTGGCTCTTCTTGCGTGGATTGCATCGGCGTCGGCCCTCGCACACGATGATGAGCTTCAGCGGGACGATCATCGTGGTCGCGACCCTGCTGACGTGGGTGGCGATGATGTGGCTTGGCTGGACCGTCGTGTTCGCGTCGTCTGAGGGTTCCATCGTCGACCTGCAGACACGCGAGCCGGTGGACTTCGTTGGCAAGCTCTATTTCGCCGGATTCTCGATCACCACGCTTGGAACCGGGGACGTGGTACCCGTCGAAGGATGGCGCGTGGTCACGATCCTCGCATCGGCCAGCGGACTGGTGATCATCACTCTTGCCATCACCTACTTCGGTCCGGTGATCCAGGCGGTGATGGCGGGGCGCCGTCTGGCCACGTACATCGCGTCAATGGGAGAATCCCCAGAGCGTCTGGTCTGCAACGCGTGGGCGGATGAGGACCTTCGAGGCATCGATAGCTACCTGGCCACGCTGGCCGACATGCTTAACTCGCATATCCATCGTCACCATGGGTATCCGGTGATCCACTTCTTCCACACCGGCAATCCCGTCGCAGCGGTGCCGCTACGCCTGGCCGTCCTCGACGAGGCGCTGACACTCATGGAGCACGTCGTGGCGCCGCACGCTCGTCCACATCCAATGTCCATGCGCACGCTGCGCACCGCGACCAGTGGCTATCTCGATGTGCTCACCGATGTGCACGTGATTCCCGCTGAAGAGGCCCCTCCCGTTCCCGACCTG